>NZ_JBFAOO010000020.1:0-61751 GCF_040675265.1 Microbispora sp. NPDC049633 | reverse complement strand
CCACCGCGGCCAGGACGTCGTGGCCTTCCTCCTGCAGCAGCCGCACCAGGCCCTCGCGCAGCAGGGCGGAGTCCTCGGCCAGCATCACGCGCACGGCAGCTCCGCTTCGACCACGGTCGGCCCGCCCGGCGGGCTGGTCACGGTGAACCGGCCGTCCAGCGCCGCCACCCGCCGGGCCAGCCCCGTCAGCCCGCCGCCGGTGGCGTCGGCTCCGCCGACCCCGTCGTCCCGCACTCGCACGACGACCATGGTGCCCTCCTGGCGTACCTCGATGGCGACCAGGGTGGCCCGGGAGTGCCTGGCGGCGTTCGTCACGGCCTCGCTGGCCACGAAGTAGGCGGCCGTCTCCACCGGCGCCGGTGGCCGCTCCGGCAGCTCGCAGGTCACCGTGACCGTGACCGCGGCCCGCTCGGCCACCCCGGCCAGCGCCTCCGCCAGCCCGTGCGCGTCGAGTCCCGACGGGTAGACCCGCCAGGCCACCTCACGCAGCTCCACCAGCGCCTGCCGGGCCTGCTCGTGGAGCTGTTCCAGCAGCTCGGGGCGGCCCCGGCGGGCGCGTCCCGCGAGCATGGACAGCGCCACCAGCCGCTGCTGCACCCCGTCGTGGAGGTCACGCTCGATGCGCCGCCGTTCGGCGTCCACCGCCGCGACGACCCCGGCGCGGCTCTCGGTCAGTTCGGTGATCCGCCGCCGGAGCGCCTCGGCCGGGTCGGGAGCGAGCAGCCGTACGGCCAGCCGCCGCTCCAGCACGTCCACCCCCACCAGGCCGGACAGGTCCAGGAAGAGCAGGACGACGCCGGAGAGGAAGGCGTAGGCCAGCAGCGGCGGAGTGGGCAGCATGCCGTCCAGCGCCTCCCCCCGGCTCCACGACCAGCTCAGCCTGACCGCGACAACGGCGCCGATCACCAGCAGCAGCACCACCAGGCCGCCCAGGAGGCCGACGGGCGCCCGCGCGGCCAGATAGCGGAGCTCGCCGTCGGCGTCGCGGCCCGGCAGGTCAAGGCGCAGCCGCCGCAGTTCCAGTCCGGTCAGCCGTGCGGCCGCGGCGCGTACGGCGGGCCGGTCGGCGAACGGGGCCGCCACCAGGACGAAGACCAACCCCAGCAGGGCGGTGACCGCACCGGCGGCCACCGCCCCGACGAGCCGGAGCCCCCTAAGCGTCCAGCGCATGCCGCCCCTTGCGCCGCTCGCTCAGCCGTACGCCCACGAAGACCAGCACGGCGAGCGCCACCATGGCGACGACCATGTTGGTGCCCACGCCGACGTAGGCCTCCACCAGCGACCAGTTCTCTCCCAGTGTCCAGCCGGCCAGCACGAAGACCGTGTTCCAGAGCAGGCTGCCGGCCGTGGTCAGGAGCGTGAAGACGCCCAGCGGCATGCGCTCCACCCCGGCGGGCATGGAGATCAGGCTGCGGAAGATCGGGATCATCCGGCCGAAGAACACCGTCTTGCGCCCGTGCCGGAGAAACCAGGCCTCGGTCTTGGTGACGTCGGAGACTCTGAGCAGCGGGATCCGCGCGGCCAGCGCCAGCGTGCGCTCGCGGCCGAGCAGCGCGCCCACCCAGTACAGCGCCAGCGCCCCGGCCACCGACCCGGCCGTGGTCCACAGCAGGACGGCGAACAGGTTCATCTCTCCCCGCGAGGCGGTGAAACCGGCCAGCGGCAGGATCACCTCGCTGGGGAGGGGCGGGAAGAGGTTCTCCAGCGCGATCGCGATCGCGGCGCCCGGCGCGCCCAGGGTCTCCATGAGGTCGATCAGCCATTCCGTCATGCCCGGAAGCCTAGAAACGGCCAGCCCACGATCACCATGAGGGGCGTGGCCGTTCACGGGTGCGGAAAACCACAGTGCCGGGTTCCCGTGTGGGGTGGCGAGGGCTCCAGCCGTACGAAACGTTCATCGCAGCCCGGACCCCGGGAACCGAAAACTTTTCGGCAGATCTGCCGGGTACGTCGAGGCAGGAGAGGGCTTGACGCTCCCGCGACACGCCTTGTAGGCCATGGCTCCTGTGAATGGACTGGTGGTTGTGGCTCTTGACGTACATCGAGCATCTTCCTATGGTCTGCATTACTTTCGTAACACCACCGAAACTTTCGGGCGTCCCCGTCGTTCGAAGATGGAGTCACCGTGGTCAACCGGAGCCGGCGCCCACGCCGGGCACGTCTTCTCGCGATCCCGCTGGCCGCGATAGGTCTGGTGCTCGGCATGACGCATCCGGCCCTGGCGGACAACCCGACTCCCACGGTCGTCGACTCCACCCGCAGCGGCGGGATGTCGGTCGGCCTCACCTTCGACGACGGTCCGAACCCTCCCGACACGCTGCGCCTGCTCGGCGTGCTGCGCGAGCACCACGTGAAGGCGGTCTTCTGTCTCTGGGGTGAACACGTGCGGCAGCACCCGGAGGTCGTCCGGCGGATCGTCGCCGACGGGCACACGCTCTGCAACCACGGCATGCACCACGACGACATGGCGTCCTGGCCGGCGACGAAGATCCGCGCCGACCTGCTGGAGACGAGCGCCGCCATCCGCGCGGCGGTGCCGGGAGCGCACATCCCGTACTTCCGGGCCCCGTACGGCAGTTGGGGGCAGACGCCGACCGTCGCGGCCGATCTCGGCATGCAGGCGCTGGGCTGGCGGCTCGCCATCGGGGACTGGGATCCGCCGGGCACCACAGAACTGATCCGCCGCCTGCGCGAGGGCATCACGCCGGGCGCGGTGGTCCTCATGCACGACGGCGGCGGGGACCGGAGTCAGACCGTCGAGGCGGTCGCCGCCGTCATCCCCGCGCTCCGGTCGGAGGGATGGCATCTGTCGCTGCCCGCCCGGCGGGGCTGACCTGACCTCAGTACCCATCAACCCCCCATTTCCACCCCGAGGAGTTCGTGTGCTTCGTTCCGCACTGTCCATCGGCCTCGTGAGCGCCACGGTCCTGCTCGGCGGGGCGGCTCTCACCGGATCGGCCTCGGCCGAACCCGGCGCCGCCCCTGCCCAGTCCCAGCACACCCGTTATCCGGCGGACTCGCTGCGCGCCCTCGGAGACCGCGTCGGCCTGCGCATCGGCACCGCCGTGAACATGGACGAACTCGGCAGCAACGCCGAGTACACCCGGATCACGGCCGAGCAGTTCTCCAGCGTCACCGCCGAGAACGTGATGAAGTGGCAGCTCGTCGAGCCCAACCGCGGCACGTACGACTGGGCGGCGGCCGACCGGCTGGTCGACTTCGCGAAGAAGAACAAGCAGCTGGTCCGCGGCCACACGCTGGTGTGGCACAGCCAGCTGCCCACCTGGCTCTCCTCCGACGGCTACACCACCACGCTGTCCAACGACGAGCTGAAGGCCCTGCTCAAGAAGCACGTCCAGGACCAGGCGAAGCACTTCAAGGGCGACATCTGGCAGTGGGACGTCGTCAACGAAGCCTTCAACGACGACGGGACGCCCCGCGAGACCATCTGGTACAAGGCGTGGGGCGGCCTGGGCTACATCGCCGACGCCTTCCGCTGGGCGCGCCAGGCCGACCCCAAGGCCCTGCTCTTCTACAACGACTACAACCTCGAGTTCACCGGGCCGAAGAGCAACGCGGTGTACGACTTCGTCAAGACCCTCAAGGCTCAGCGTGTGCCCATCGACGGCGTCGGCTTCCAGGGCCACCTGGACACGCAGTACGGCTTCCCGGACCTGCAGGCCAACCTGCAGCGCTTCGCGGACCTCGGACTGAAGGTGGCCGAGACCGAGGTGGACGTCCGCACGTTCACCGAGGCCGCGCCGAACGTGAACACCCCGACCAACCCGCTGGCCGTGTACGCCCAGGAGAGCTACTGGTCCCGCGCGCTGAAGGCCTGCCTGGCGATCCGCGAGTGCATCTCGTTCACCCCGTGGGGCTTCGGCGACACCTACTCCTGGATCCCCGGCTGGTTCGACGACCCGCAGGAGGGTGCCGCCCTGCTGTATGACGCGGACCTGAAGCCCAAGTCGCAGTACTACGTGATCCAGCAGGACCTCGCCCTCGCCGCGGGCGCTCCGCGTCGTGCCGACGGGGGCCCGGGCCGTCACTGACCCTTACCCGACTGGCACGGGGTCGCAGGCCGGCCCCGTACGTGACACGCACGGGGCCGCACGCCGCAGGGCGGCCCCGTGCGCCATGCTCTGCCGCCGTATGAGAAGGCTCCGTCACCGCGCATGCGTTTCCGTCGTCGCGCGCCGTCTTCCGCCAACGCCCGTCGTCTTCCGTCAACCGTCGCGGAGCTTGAGGATGTACGTCGCGGTGAGCGCGACGGCACGGTCGTCGTCCTGTGCCAACTCGGCGAGCGCGCGCGATGCCGTGGGCCCCGGGATGTCCGCCAGCGCCTGCGTCAGCCGTAACCGCGCGGACGATCCCACGGCGCCATGGGTGAGGCGGTCGACGAGCCGCGTAGCGATCCGATCCGCCGACGCCTCGGCCCTCGCCAGCACGCTCAGCGCGTCGGCCGCGTCGGTGTCGTTCGCCCCCTCGACGACCATGTCGATGAGCGTCGGGACCGCGTCGGCCACTCCTCGCGCCCCGAGCGCCAGAGCCGCACGCCTGCGGACCGCGAGGTCGGAGTTCGTGAGGGCCTCCCGCAGCAGTGCGGTCGCCGCGTCGTCCGGAATCTCGGCGATGGACTGGACGGCGCGCTCGCGCACCTTGGCCACCGGTGAGCCGAGGCCCTCCGCCAGCAGTGCCAACGCGTCGTCGCCCGATCGTGCCAGAGCCCATCGAAGGGCTCCGGCGACGTTCGGGTCCGTCTCGCTCAGCGCCGCCTCGACCAGAGCGTCCACCGGCACCTCCGCGGCCGGGGACAGGGCCGCGCGCTGGCGCTTCCCCGCGTTCTCCGACCCCAGGGCCTGAAGGAGCGCGACGATCCGGAGGACGTCCTCCCAGTCGGCGGGTTCGGCGGCACCGATCCGGCGCAGCCGCGTGAGCAGCTCCGTCTCACGCGCGATGCGTTCTCGCGTCTCGCGGATGAGGTCCTCGACGAGCTTCGCGGGCGTGAAGCCGGGATCGTCGAGCGCGCGCCCGACCTCACGCAGCGACAACCCCAACGACCGCAGGATCTCGATGTGGAAGATCCGCCGGATGTCCTCGCTGGAGTACTCCCGGTAGCCGGCCCCGCTACGACCCGTCGGCCGCACCAAACCGAGCGATTCGTAATGCCTGAGCATGCGGGCGCTGACCCCGGACCGTCGTGCCACATCCCCGATCAACACCGCCTGTCACCCCTCCTGGCCGGTCGTACCGAGGGCCACGATGCGCTTCGCCTCCTCGATCGCGAACTCGAACCCGGCATCCGGGTTGCGCGACAGCCGTTCCGTGGCGATCGCGTGCTGACGTACGCGAGGGTCGGGATCCGCCATCGCCTCGCGCAGGATCGGCGTGATCACCGCGCCGAGCGCGATCAGCGCCCGGCTGAGGCTCAACTGCGTCTCACGCTCGCCGCGTCCGAGCTGCGTCGCCAGCACCGCGGCCAGCCCGGGCTCCTCACCCTCGGGCACGAGCACGACCGCCGCCCGCCAGGCGGCCCGCGCCACCTCGTCGTCGGCGTCGGTCAGCAGCGCCCGCGTGATCGCCGGCCACGCCCGCCGATCCCCGATCTTGGACAGCGTGTGCAACGCCTGGCTCCGTGCCTGCGCACGCTCCGAACGGAGTTCGTCGACGAGCTTGGGAAGCGTCAGCGACGACGGGTGGCGGGTGAGCGCCCAGGTGAGCATGTCGCGCACGTAGAAATCGGGCTCCACCGCGCACCGTTCGACGAGCTTGTCGACGAACAGCGGGTCCGGGGCCGTCCCGACCGCCAGAACCGCCTGCAACCGCACCGAGGCGCTGCCGCTCTCCAGTCCCTGGAGCGCCCGCGTCGTGTTCGTGTCCTCTTTCGGCATGGCCATCGGGACCACCTCCTTGGCCACAGTGAAGACCTTGTCACTGTGTCAAGGTCAAGCGGAACCACACTGTGAGGCGGCGCCGACTGAAATCACAGCGTGCTGCCGTGACGCCCGTTTCAATGGCCGGACGGCCCCGGCTCGACGACGCCGTTCGCTCGCGCCGGCAGGAGCAAGGCGCTGACGACCACGGCCACAGACAGCACCGCGCCGATGACGAAGGCCAGCCGCATGCCGTCGAGGTTGGCCAGCACCTCTGAGGCTCCCGCGGCTTTCAGGGCGTCGGCTCGCGCGCTCATCACGGTGATCACGAGCGCGGTGCCGAAGGCCGCGGCGACCTGCTGCAGGGTGCTCAAGATCGAGCTGCCGTGGGAGTAGAGCTTCGGGGGCACCGCGCCGAGCCCGAGGGTGAACACCGGGGTGAAGGTCGCCGCCAGGCCGATCATCAACAGTGCGTGCAGCCCCAGGAGCTGCCAGTACGGCATGGTCATGGTGACCTGCGTGAGGCCGGCGAGCGCGAGCGCGATTCCGATCGCGCCGGGAACGACCAGAACCCGGCCGCCGAACCGGTCGAACAGGCGGCCGACGGTCGGCCCGAGCAGCCCCATCGCGAGGCCGCCCGGCATCACGAGGAGGCCGGTCTCCAGGGGGCTGAGCTCGCGGATGTTCTGCAGGTACAGCGGCAGCAGGATCATCGAACCGAGCATCGCCATGAAGGCCACCGACATGAGGACCAGCGCGATCGTGTAGGTGCGGTTGCGCAGGGTGCGCAGGTCCATCAGCGGCGCGCCGCGCTTCTGCAGCGCCAGCTGGCGGACGACGAAGACGGCGATGGCGACCAGGCCCGCACCCACGATCGCGACGGCCACGCGGACGTCACCACCCTCGAATCGGCTGAGCCCGTAGACCAGGCCGCCGAAGCCGGCGGCGGCGGTCACCACGCTCAGCCAGTCGATCGCACCGGCCTGGGTCTCTCCGACGTTCTTGAGCTGCTTCAACCCGCCCCATGTGATCAACGCGGCGATGGGCAGCACCACGGCGAACAGCAGCCGCCAGGACCCGAACTGGAGGATCACACCCGAGACCGTCGGGCCCATCGCGGGCGCGACCGAGATGGCCAGGGAGACGTTGCCCATCACGCGGCCACGCTCCGACTCCGGCACCACCTGCATCAAGGTCGTCATCAGCAGGGGCATCATCACGGCCGTCCCGGACGCCTGGATGACGCGTGCGCCCAGCAGCACCTCGAACGACGGCGCGACGGCGGCCAACGCCGTGCCGAACAGGAACAACCCCATCGCGGTGGCGTACGCGCTGCGGGTGGACACCCGCTGCAGGAACCATCCGGTGATCGGGATGACAGCGGCCATGGTCAGCATGAAGGCGGTCGAGAGCCACTGGGCGGTCTGCTCGGTGATGTGCAGCGCGTCCATCAGCCGCGGGATCGCATTGATCATGATCGTCTCGTTGAGGATGACCACGAACGTGGCGAGCACCAGCAACCGGATCACGGGCGGGGTGCGGCCCGAAACGGGGGCCGCGGAATCGGCAGGCGAATCAAGCTGTGCGATGGACACGGCACCTCGATCAGAGTTGTCAGGGGGAATGGCCTGGTCTTGGCTGGTGTTCCAGCCCGGGCCCCACAGGAGTTCGTGGTCATGGCAAGCCTGACAGCCGCCACCGACAAAACTCATCGCCCGCCCCCAAGGATTCCGGCAAGCGACGCGTGGTGTCATCCGGTTTTCACCGGCGCCGGACGACGAGCTCCGGCTGTACCCACGGAGGTCCCGGCCTTCCCATCTCCTGCGTGTCCGTGCCTTCTCCACAGGCTGTGGCGCGCTGGTGCGCCGCTCCCGCCATACACGCACTACCTGCGGCAATGCGGCCACGACCTTCACGCGTACCACGCGGGCGGCGACGGGCATCTCAGGGCTCCTTCCGCAACGATCACCGCTTCGACCCAGGTGTCCGAAAAGCGGTCAGGCTCGTACGTAGCGCGCCGCCGAGCGGCGTCGGCGAGGGATAGGTGCGTTCCGTGAAGCGCGAAGACGGAGCCGACGCGATGACGGAGTGCCTGATCTCGTTCCCGAGTCGCGCCATGGTCATCCCCGACGAGGATCTGCAGGCGTTTCGGATGCGTCGCACGCTGTGGTTAAGGAGGCGAAGGACGCCGGCGCCAGCTGACGGGCCTCGATCTCGCCGGGAATCGCATCCGGCCTCGGATCGACGCCGAGGTCGTCGAGCTGATCGTCCGCTTCCGCAAGAAGCTGTCCGGCCGGGCCCTGAACGCCGGGCCGGACACGGTCGCCTGGCACCTGCAACAGCACCACCACGCCACCGTGTCCGGGGCGACGATCAGCCGTCGAAGGTCCCCACGTCCGGCGCCGGGCGGGGCGACCGAAGTTCACGTGGACGCCATGGCGCCTGAGGTGGGGAGTCAGTTCATTCTGGCCACCGCCCGACGGATAAGGGCAGATCGGCGAACCGCTGTGACGGATCACAAGGAGGTGCCGGAGGGCGTTCGGCGCGATGGTGCTGAACGACCCCGACTACGGCCGCCATGCCCGCCCGGCCGCCGAGACCCTCCTCGATCACGCGCCACGCCGTCCCCGCCGGTGAACTGGCCATTGCACGGCGAGGCCCGCTACGACGGCCGGCTCGACCCTCGGCTCACGCACCGCGAAGAACAATGGTTGTCCACTGCTCGGTCCACTGCTCGGGGTCGGCTCGCCGCTGACGGCCCGTCGACGACGCTCGGGCCGGGCGGCGCGTTGCCGGAGGATGCATTCACAAATCGCGATAATTGTCGCCCGCAATATGTGGAGAATCTCCGGTACATTGGTGGGAAATGTCGCCGGACACCCGTGGCCGCAGCTGTTCGCCGCCGTCTGCCGCGCTTCCGAACAGCGAAAACCTTCTCGCGGCTTAAGCGGTTCGCTGGGTCGTCCCGCACTTGGCGTCGTCGCCGAGGTGGCGGTCATGGCCCGTTGCGGGACGAACCCCCTGACGTGCACTGTCGTCCCCTTTGGTGGGCGTGGGCGGGTGGTGTGGAGGGTGGCCGGTCTCGCTCGCGCGTTCCGGACATCCCGTCGGCGTCTAGGCAAGCTGCGTCACAGTCAACCGCAGCTTTCGCCATTTCTGCTGAATGCCGACAAGTCTACATTTCGTCCGCTATGTATTGATTTTTTGAATCGGCTGACTAACGCTGATCGGGACGCCTGGTCATGGAGGGAGTAAGAATGCCTGTCATCCTGGAACGCTCTGAGGAGATCGTCGCCGCGTGGCGCAGCGGATCCGACGTCGAGGGCTGGGGCAGCCCGGCCGGTCCGCTGTTCATCGGCGAGTACGCCGAGTCGGAGATCACGCTGACGGCCCTGGACACCCGGCTGGCGAGCTCGTGCACCTGCAGCCGCTTCTGCTGCTGATCAAGAAAGGAGGATCCGAATGGCCGGGGACTTCGACCCGTCGCTGGACTTTCTGACCGCACCGGCGCTGGCCGGGCTGTCCGCCACACTGGGATCGATCCCCGGCCTCACGGAGGCGGAGGCCCGGCTGATATGCCAGAGCACCGCCGAAGCGCTGGAGGAAACCGTCCGCCTCAAGGTAAACAGGGTCCTGCTGCTGGAACTCAACGCCGCCAGGATCAGCGGAAGGCTGACCGCCGAGACGCCGCAGCTGCGGTGGCAGGAGTGGAAGGCGACGGCCGCGACGCCCGAGTTCTGGCTGTCCCTGACCGGGCACTACCCCACGATGCTGTCCAGGCTCGGCACGATCATCGACAACAGGTGCGCCGCGGCCGTGGAACTGGCCCGCAGGTTCGCCGCCGATCGCGCGGCGCTCACCACACTGCCCGGTGGTCTCCGAGGCGAGCTGGTCGGAGTCGACGTCGGGGCAGGAGACAGCCATCGCGGAGGGCACAGCGTCGCCGTCCTGCGCGGCTCGCAGGGCGAGGTGGTCTACAAGCCCCGGTCCCTCGCCGTGGACGAGGCGCTGGCGCGGCTGATCGACCGCCTGGCACCCCAGCTGCCCGCCGGCAGCCGCATCCGGGTACCCGACGTGCTGATTCGCCAGGGGTACGGCTGGGCGGAGCACATCCAGCACCGCTACTGCGCCGACGAGACGGAGCTGCGGTCCTTCTACCGCAGTGTCGGGCACTGGCTGGCGCTGATGCGGCTGATCGGCGGCAGCGACCTGCACGGCGAAAACCTCATCGCGGCCGGTCCCGCGCCCGTCGTCGTCGACTGCGAGACGCTGTTCACCCCGCACGTCCCGGCCAAACCGTCCGGATACGGCGACGCCGTCGACCAGGCGACCGACCTGCTCAGCGGATCGGTGCTGCGCACCGGACTCCTTCCCGGACGCGGCGTCTCGCTCGCCTGGCGCGGCGTCGACATGTCCGCCGCCGGAGGCCTGCCCGGCCAGCAGCCGTACACGCAGGTGCCGGTCATCGTCGACGCGGGCACGGACATGGCGAGATTGGGAATGGAACGGGTCGAGCTGGGAGCGGTGAGCAACCACCCGAGCCCCGATCCGATCCTCGTCCACTACTGGGACCTGGTGCTGTCCGGATTCACCGAGCTGGTCGAGCACCTCGACATACTGGATCGGCGGGGTGAGCTCGCCGGGCTGCTCACGGAATTCGCCGACCGTCCGATCCGGGTCGTGCTCCGCGCCACCGAGGCGTACGCCGAGCTGGCCCGCATGTTGTGGCACCCGGCCTCACTGCACGACGAGCCGACCGCGATGGGTAGGGCGGCGAGGTTGCTGGCCCAGCATGCCGAGAACCTGCCCGGCGCGCCATCGGACCCCGAGGTGATCGACGCCGAGGTGGCCGAGTTGCTGGTCGGCGACATCCCCTTCTTCGCCACAACCCCTGCTCGCGGCCGTCTGGATGGCCCTGGCGGAACCTCATACGGAGACGAGCAGGACCTCATCGCGGACGCGCTGCGGCGCTGGCGCGGCCGCGACGCGGCCCTGGACCGCGAGGTGATCCGGTCCGCTCTGGTCAGCGCCTACCTCAATGAAGGGTGGATGCCCGCCAACAAGCGTATGACCGTGCCTCTCATCCGGCACCAGGACCTCGAGCGGCGCCGGCGCCGGATCGCGGCCGGGATCGCCCGCAGCATGCTTGACACGGCGGTCCGGGGCGACGACGGCACCGTCACCTGGACCGCGCCGGTGCTCACCTCCGACGGCTGGTTCGTACAGCCGCTGTCTCCCGACGTGTACGGCGGGGCATACGGGGTCGCCATCACTCTGGCCGCCTACGTGAGTGAGACCGGGCAGGGCAGGGCCGACGAGGTGCCGGGGCTGGACGGGCTGCTCGCCGATCTCCTCCGTACGATCAGACTGGCCGAGGAGCGCGACGCGGAGGCACGCCGCACCGGCCCACGGCGCCGCCCCGTCACCCCGGGCGGCTATGTCGGCATCGGCTCGCAGATCTGGAGCTGGCTGCTGCTGCGCAGGCTGGGCACCATCGGCTCGGAGGAGGCGGTCGCCCGGGCCGGCGCCCTGGCGGGGCAACTGCCCGAGGCGGTGGCCGCCGACGGGGTATACGACCTGCTCACCGGCATGGCAGGCGCCATCGTGCCGTTGCTCCGCCTGTCGGAACAGACCGGTGACCAGCAGTGGTCCACGCAGGCCGACCGCATCGGGGAGCGCCTGCTCTCACTGGCCCACATCGACGAGCGGGGAGCACGCTGGCCCAGCACCGCCTTCCCCGAAGGGTTGGGCGGCGTCTCACACGGCGCCACCGGGATCGCCTGGGCGCTGGCCCGGCTCGCTGACAGTGCCACGACCGGCGCTGCGGACTTCCGCGCCCTGGCAGACAGGGCCTTTCTGTACGAGGAGTCACTGTACGACCCGGCGGAGAAGGGCTGGCGTGACCTGCGTGAGATGGACGACCGTCGCGTGACCTCCAGTGCATGGTGCCACGGAGCCGTCGGCATCGGCCTCGTCGCGGCCGACCGGCTGGCCCGCGAAGGTGACCCGCGCTGGGCGCACGTGCTACGCCGGGCCGCCGCGTCGTCCTGGTCGAGGGGCATCGGCTGGAACCACACGCTCTGCCACGGAGACCTCGGCACCTGGGAAATCGTGCGCCAGGCGATCGATGTGGGTGTCGGGCCCGAAGAGCTGACTCCGGAGTACCTCGCCGCGTACATGATCGGCAGCATGGACGAGCACGGCCCGGTGAGTGGCCTTTCACGTGACGCCTTCAGCCCAGGTCTGATGCCGGGAGTGGGCGGCATGCTCTACCAACTACTACGCCTGCACCCCGGCACCTCCCTCCCCTCTGTCCTGCTCCCTGACCCGGAGAACTGACCGCCTCGTCTCCTCTCCTGCCCGCCCCGGTTTTCTTGCCGCGGCCCTGCTCGGTGACCGGAGAACTGGTGAGGGCCAAGCACGTGTGGGCGGAACGCCGACAGAGCTTCAGCGGAGCTGGGACGAGGCCCGCCGCGCCGCCCTCAGTCCGGACAGTACGGCTCACCGCTGGCGAAACGGCGTCTACGACTCCGTCATGCGTGCCTGTCCACCTGGCTCAACGCGGGCGTCTCACCGAAGCAGGTGGCCGAGTGGGCAGGCAACAGCGTGGAAGTGCTCTTGCGCACCTACGCCAAGTGCCTCGTGGGCCAGGACCAGGTCTCCATGCGCCGGATCAGCGAAACTCTGGGCTGAACCTTCGCCACGCATTCGGCACGATCAACCGGAGTCAACGGACGACAGCCGGACACCGGCAACTGATCCAGAACACGAAAATTCTGCTTCTCGAGCCCAGGAACCGACGCAATCGCTAGCGCCCAAGATCATCCCGCGCATATTCCGCGGGGGACAGGACAGCGGCTGAGGGCTGCTCAGGGTGGCGTACGGCTGCGCATGGCTTGAAACGAGCAACGGCGTCTGAACCGAGCGAAATCGCTGGTCAGACGCCGTTTCACGAGGTTGAGCGGAGAGCGTGGTGTTCTGGTTCAGGACATAGGAAACGGGTGTCTCGAGACATAGGAAACTCCGGCGGCGCATGTCTCCGGAGATAGGAAACACAGAGAGCTAGAACCTGCGGGCGGTCGACAGTCGGCCCGTGTCGAAGGCCAGACTCATCATCACGGCGGTCGTCGTCGAGGGCCGCTCACAGGCAGAGGTCGCCCGCTCCTACGGCGTCTCCAAAGGCTGGGTGTCCAAGCTCGTTGCCCGCTACCGACAGCAGGGCGAGGACGCCTACGAGCCCCGATCCAGACAACCCAAAATCTCACCGACCGCGATCGACGCCGCCACCGTCGAACTGATCCTCCGCCTGCGCAAGGACCTGTCCGACCAGGGCCTGGACGCCGGGCCGGACACCATCGCCTGGCACCTGCACCACCATCACCAGGTCACCGTGTCCCGGGCGACGATCAGCCGTTACCTGACGCGGGCCGGTCTGGTCACCCCCGAGCCGAACAAACGACCACGATCGTCCTACATCCGCTTCCAAGCCGAGCAGCCGAACGAGACCTGGCAGGCCGACTTCACCCACTACCGCCTGGTCGACGGCACCGACGCCGAGATCCTCACCTGGCTGGACGACCACTCCCGCTACGCCCTGTCGGTGACCGCCCACCCCCGCGTGACCGGCCCGATCGTGCGCGACGCCTTCCGCCACGGGGTGGCCGCCCACGGCGTGCCCGCCTCCACCCTGACCGACAACGGCATGGTGTTCACCACCCGACTGGCCGGCGGCCGCAACGCCTCAAAAAGCGGACTGCGCCGCCTGCACGTGATTCAGAAGAACTCCACCCCCAACCACCCCACCACCTGCGGAAAAGTCGAACGGTTCCAGCAGACGATGAAGAGGTGGCTGCGCGCTCAGCCCGACCAGCCCGCCACCATCGGCGACTTACAGACTCTCCTCGACTGCTTCGTCGACGCCTACAACCACCACCGCCCTCACCGGTCGTTGCCCCACTGAGCCACCCCCGCCGCGGCCTACAACACCCGGCCCAAGGCCCACCCGGCCGGCAGCCGCGAAAGCGACACCCATACCCGGGTCCGGCACGACCGCGTCAACCACACCGGCGTCGTCACCCTGCGCATCGGCGGCCGACTCCACCACATCGGCATCGGACGAACCCACGCCCGAACCCACATCATCATGCTCGTCGACGATCTCCACGTCCGCGTGGTCAACGCCACCACCGGAGAGCTGATCCGCGAGCTGATCATCGATCCCACCCGCGACTACCAACCCCAGTACACAAAGAAACCCCCGAACCGTAGGTTCGAGGGTTTCCGACGTCCTGCGACAGCACAGAGCGGAGAGCGTGGGATTCGAACCCACGAGACCGGTCACCCGGCCTAGCGGTTTTCAAGAGCACTACGGTTTCTCCGTCCGTACCGGCCTTGACCTGGGGCTCAGCCATCACCGAAGGTCGGGCCGAGCAAGATCACCCCGCGCATATCCCGCACTGGACCGGCGCTAGCCGATGTGCGGCAGGCCGGTACAGGTGAGGTAGTGGCGGATCCGCAATGCCCTTGGCCGGCCCATCGACAGTCCCGCGACCTGGGTCACGGGGGACGATTCAAGATCGTATAGATTGCGGCTGCCCGTCCGCCGACCGTGTGGACCGCAGGGATGCCATCAGTTGGCGAATCCGTGGCGTCGCAGGTGCTCCAACGCGTCGGGCTGAGTTCGCGTCCACTGTGTGCAGACCGCCCAATGCACCGGGGTTCCGTCCTTCTCTTCGAGTAGCACGTCATGGTTGCCGACTCCGCCGCATGCCCCCGCTTCCCCGTGCGCGCTGCACCGGCCAGCGGACCCGTCTGTGTCGATGAGGAACCGGTTTGGGTCGTAGTCCCGAAAGATCTTGAGGATGGTGGATTCCATCTATCAACAGACCAAGGGGGTGATGCTGTCCGTCAATGGGCCTGGTAATCGCGACCGTCCGCTTGTCAGGCGGAGCAATTACCCAGGTCGGCTGATCGAGACCGTAGTCAGGGAAGTGTGGACGGACGGCGGCGCAGGCGTGTCGGCGTACGGGGACGTTGCTGTCAGCGCTGCTGTCACCTCAGCCATGGTCACCCAGTGCCGAGGCCCGACGAAGGAGAAACTCGGCGGATCGCCCCCGCCATCGACGGCGAGAACCGAAGTCGGCAATCATCACGGCCTTGACCGGCGACAACGTGTCCCGTGTATGTAACCAGATGAGCGCCTACTTGCAAACGAACGCCAGTCACGGCGTAGAAACCTCCTCGCCCTGCTCAAGCGGCAGACGGCGAGCGGCGGCGTGCCATCGTCGCGGTCGGCCACTCCATCCTGGTCATCATCTGGCACCTGCTATCCGGCCCCGAGGCGCACTTCATAGATCTCGGCGCCAACTTCTACACCCGGCGCACCAACCCCGACCGCAAGAAGCGCAACCACAGCCGCGAACTTGAAGCCCTCGGCTAGCACGTCGCCCTTGAACCTGCCGCCTGACCACTACTGCCCGCACAACCCCGCTCCCCATCACCACATGAGGTTCGCTGCCGCGTGCCCGGCGAATGACTGATTCTCGGATCAGGAGAGCGCAGTCACTTGAAGTCATCGTTAGGGATGACCTGCAAAAACACCCTCTTCGGCACTCGTCGCTCTCGTGATCATCCCGGGTATGTCCCGCTGCCACCGCTGGGTGAAACAGGCCAGGTTGGTCGCCGTGCTCCATGAGTGTAGCTTGGTCATTCTCCATGTTCGGATGGCTTACTTGAGACTGGTAGCGATGAAGCATGGGTTGGCAGACGACCTGCTAACTGGGCGGGTTCGGATCTAGGGGGTTCGGTGAGCGTTCTGCTTGTCCGGCATATCGAAGGGGAGTTGAGGCGTTCCTTCGAGGGGTTAATTGATCTCATTGATGTAGCTGAGAATGCTTCCAAGGAACAACGGGATGCACAGTTTCTGAGCCGCGCGTTGGCGGCCTACGTCGCGCAGCATATGAGCAAGTGCTCTGCTGAGGAAGCCGCCGGGTTCGTGATCGACGGCCGCGATGACAACGGCATCGACGCCATCGCGATCGATGATGACAAGCCCCATGTGTGGCTGATACAGGCCAAGTGGGTCAAGGCTGGAGATGGGTCGATCGACAAGGAGACGACGCTCAAGCTAAAGGAGGGTCTCGATCTACTGCTGACTATGGACTATGACGCTTTTAACGGGCGCTTCGCGAAGCTGGCAGACCGGGTTGATAAGGCGCTGGGAAACCCTGAGGTGAGGATTACCCTGGTACTCGCGGTGCTAGGGAACGCGAAGATGGACCCTGTCGTTGAGCGGCCGCTGTTGGCCGCGAAAGACTACGTCAATGCTGGAGCGAAGCCTGAGGACGAGATCCTCGACATCCAACCATTCGGACTCCAGGATATCCACAAGGCCATTCGGGCCAAGTCGGCTCCGGAGAGTATTGATCTCTCAGTGACCCTGGACGGTTCAGGGCGCCTGCAGGAGCCATACCTCGCTTACTACGGGACGGTCTCGGTCGGCCAGGTGGCTCGCTGGTACGACCAGTTCGAGGGCAACCTATTCGAGCAGAACATTCGTAAGTCACTCGGCCTGACTGGTGTCAACAGATCGCTGGTCGAGACGCTGGTGAGCCGTCCGCGAGATTTCTGGTACTTCAACAATGGAATTACGGTTCTGTGTGACAAGGTCCGGCCCTCTGTGCAGTACGCTATCTCCGATAGCGGGCCCCGCGAGTTCAAGTTAGAGGGCGCGAGTGTCGTCAACGGCGCCCAAACAGTTGCGGCGATCAGCGAAGGATTGCGGCGAGCGCCCGACGAGGCTGGAGCGGCACGGGTCTGGATCCGGTTGATCTCACTAGAGGACTGTCCAGAGGGCTTTGCCGACCAGATCACGCGAGCGACCAATACCCAGAATCAGGTTGCACGCCGTGATCTAGCAGCGCTCGACAAGGTGCAGGTTCGGCTGCGAGAAGAGTTCTCCTGGGCCCTGTCCCGCACCTATGTGGTCAAAGGAGGGGACGGGCCTCCCGATCCGAACCGTGGGTGCAGCAACGTCGAAGCCGCGGAAGCACTCGCCTGTACCCACGCTCGGCCCGAGCTCACCGTCCAGGCGAAGACCAGTGGCGACACGCTCTGGGAGCGAGAGGGCGGGAACGTCTATGACCAGGTGTTCCCTAGGAAGATCAGCGTCCACAGAGTCTGGCGAGCCGTGCTGTTCAACCGAAAGGTCGGCGCGGCTCTGGACGAGGAGATCGAGCGGCTTGAGGGAATCACCGCCAGAGTGGCGGAGCACGGCAGGGCACTGATCACGCACATCGTCTTCCACACCTTTGACCAAACGGGGATAAACGAACCGCTGTCCTCCTGGGAGGACAGGGTTCTCCCAGGAGTCAAGGGACGCACCATCGAAGTCCTGGCCTGGCTCGCTCACCATGTCGAGACAATGGGCGGTTACGCCGGAAACACCTTCAAGAATCCGGAGAAGTGCCGGTCTCTCGCAGCCTCGGTGGCCGCGTCACTCAAGGGTCAGACCGCCACGCCGGAGCTCCAGGTGAAAACGCGTAGTGCGCGCGCGGTCGGGGTGCTCGTCGACGCCGGCGTAATCAGCGAGGGAAGCGTGCTTGAGCTCAAGATAACCGGTGAAGAACAGGCTGGAATCGAGTCATGGCTGGCCGAGGATCAACGGCGCGGGCGAGCCACTTGGGTGAACAGCAGATCGAAGCCGCTGATCTGGGAAGCGGACGGCGTTGCGTACTCTCCAACCGCGCTCGTGGCCAAAGTCAGACTTGCTGCCCTGAGTAAGAAGAGCGCGGTACAGGGAACGAAGTACTGGTATCTGAATGGGCGGTCACTGGTTGAGCTTGCCGAGCAAATCCGCAACGCCGAGTAGGCGAAATGCCCATGGCATGCTCGCGGGCGCTCTCGTCGCACAGCTCGGCGCGGCCGCTCAGAGAGGCGCACATTCTGAGCCCCTCGCTCTATGCTAGACAACTTCTCCCATCCACATACGCCGGCCAAGGTCATCGAGTTCCATGCGGCTTTCCTTGTATTCGGGCAGCGCCTGCCTCACCAGTCGCCAAAAGTAAGCGTTGTGCCCGGGAATCCGGGCGTGGGCGAGCTCGTGAGCGATGACATAGTCAATTAGGTGCATCGGGAGCTGGAAGAGGGGCCAACCAAGGCTCATTCGGCCCGGCCCTCGCCCCGCTTCCTCTGAGCGGTACGTTCCCCAGCGGCTGCCCAGGTCACGTACATCCACCGCCGGCTCCGGCACGGACATCCGAGCCGCCCAGGGTTGGAGTCGTCCCGTTACCCAGGCATGACCGGTCCGACAGTACCAATCAATCAGCGCCGCCCGACCACGTGCCGTGTCTTCGGCCAGTTCGCGGCTCATCACCATGCGTCCGGCCACTAACCGAACCCTGTCGTTCTCTGACGCTTCCCCCAGTATGGCGAGCCGATACGTCCGGCCAAGGTAACGGAAGATCTCCCCCTCTATAAGGCGTTTCGACGGATTCAATGGTCGAGCCTGCTCTCGCAGTGCACGTTTACTCATCAGCCAGGCCCGGTGCGCGCGTATGAAGTCTTCAGCGTCCGATGCCAAGCGCCCCTCTGGAGCGTGCAGCGTGAGAGCGGCGTCCGCCTCCACCGTCAGCGCGAAGCGTCTACGTCGGGCGCTGATACGCACTCGAAGCGCCAGCCCATCGACGGTGAGGAGGCTGTCGTCCCTCAGTGTCTGCGGGGTGCGGTCCTCGGCCAGTACGGTCACCCGCCCTATTCTCCCTGAGCCCTCCGCAGGAACTGTGGACGGTTGTCGTTGGCGTACGCCGCGAGGCTCTCCGCGATGGCCTTCAAGGGCGCCCAGTCCACACCCGCGGGTCGGAGACCGCCGCGGAGCAACTGACTGTGAATGGCGTTCGCCAGATCGCCGACGTCCTGGCTCTGGCCTTGATATGCGACACTACCCATAACGCGTGCGGCAGTGTCGCACACCATATCGACCAGCTCCCGTAGGTCCGTTTCCCCGCGGAGGACTTCCGGGTTCCCCTCTACCTTCTCCTCGATGAATCGGTACAACCGCTGCTCCAGCACGCTGAGCCCAGCCAGGAAAGGGTCCTCCTCGTCCTCCCTACGTGCCTGTTCGATGAGCGGACCCAACTCCTCGACCTGCTCTTCAAAACGACCGGGAAGTCTTTTCAAGAGCTCCTCCAGGCGCTGCGAGAGCCGGATGTACTTCTCCGGATCCTCTCGTCTGACCCGTTCCTCCAGGTGGAAGCGGAGTGCGTGACCCATCTCGGCCGCGGCCTCACGCGCCGGAATGTCCCTCACCATGTCGTTGAAGGCGTCCGAGGTTAGCGAGACCGGCGGGATGACCTGTTCGATCTGCGGACCTTCCAGGTGGGCCGCGATCATGGATCGCACCTTCCGCCCGTAGCGGCGCAGGGTGAAGGTGCCGCCCTCCGCGTCCCGGTAGAGCCTCCGAATGCGCTTCTGCAACATCCCCCAGCGCCGGGCGTCGGACACGTACTCCAGGGCGTGTTCGTGAGGCAGCACACGTTCCAGCGCATTGAGGAACTCGTGCAGCACCTCGTCGAAGGCGAAACGGTCCTGCTCGTCCTCGAAGGCTAGGGCCGCTCTCCGCAGCCCGGCGAAGCCGGTGAGATCCTCATCGGTGACCCCCCGACGGCGCAGGAGGCCGCGGACGACATCGGCCGCCGGGCGGAGATTCCCGATCTCCTCAGACAGGCTGCGCATGGTGTCGTCGACATCAATCTGTCGGTAGGCACCGAGCGCGTCGGCGAGATGCTCCAGGACACCGTAGTAGTCGACGACGTAGCCCACCTTTTTGCCTGGCATCGGGCGGTTGACCCGGGCGACGGCCTGGAGCAGCTCTGCGTCGCGAATCGGTCGATCGAGGTAGAGCACCTGTTCGCGAGGGGCATCGAAGCCGGTGAGCAGCATCGACTTCACGATGAGGAAGGCAACGGGGCTGTCGGGGTGGACTGGGTCGGGTCCAGCTGCCGGTTCCGGCCGCCCAGGCACCTGACTCTGGGACCAGGGATTGTCGCCTGCACCGCCGTACGGCGTCTCCCCCGGCAGCGGGTTGAAGGGAACGATGGCCGTCCAGTCATGATCTGGTGGCAGCTGGGGAAACGGCTGGTGAAAACGGGCGATGTACGCCTTCTGCCGTTCCGCGTCGGTCCAATACAACCACTGGTGGTGCTTGCGCTCCGCGCCCGCGGATATCACCGGCACGAAGTCGACACGACGCAGCAGCGCGCGGTACTGGTAGGCCATGTGGAGATAGCGCATCCTTTCGGACATCTTCTCCACGGGAATCCCGGCCGCCGACTCCGGATCAAACCCGGTGAGCTCCTCCAAAAGGGCGTCCCGCGCCCGCCGCAGGGCAGCGCGATACTCTACGGCCGCCTTCCGGCTGACCGCGGCGACCTGGGCCTTGAACCCCTCCGGCAGCACCCAGCTCACCCAGTGCTCCAGCATGTCCTCGGCCTTGGCCTGGATCATCGGCTCCGACTCGGCGATGTCGCGCTCGGTGGGCCAGCGTTTCAGCAGGGCTCTGCGCTCGTCGTCCGTACGCTCACGGACCAGGTCGTCGAAGTTCCGGTCGAGGCCGTCCCTGTCGAAGACCTTGCCCTCGCCGGTGCGGCCCTCGTAGCGGATGCGTACGACGACGCCGTCACGCTCGGCCTCGCTCATCCGGTACTCGTCGAGGAAGCCCCCGCCGGGGCCGCCGCTGAAGATCCGTCGTGTGTCCTCCGTCCGCCCGGTCATGATTGGTGTGCCGGTAAAACCAATTTTTGCCGCGTTGGGGACGGCCTTACGCAGGGCGGCGTGCAGCACGCTGGTGTGCGAACGGTGCGCTTCGTCGACCAGGACGAGGATCGCGGGAGAGGTGTTGCACTCCGGGAAGTTCGGCTCCGGCGGGATCTTCTCGGCCTTCCCTTCCCGCCTGGCCTCTTCCGCGGCCTCGTACTCCTTCGCCAGGTCGCGGTCGTCTCCGTCTTCGGCGGCCTCCGCGGCGAATGCGAGCCCGCTTCCATACTTCTGGATCATTGCGAAGACGACCCGCCTGCCGCCGTCCCGGAGGAGCCCTTCCAGTTGGGCGCGGGTCTCAGCGGTCTGGACGTCGGACTCGCTCAGCTTCAGGGTCTGGGAGAGCTGGTCCTGAAGCTGGGTGCGGTCGGTGACGACCACGACCATGAACTCGCTGAGCTCATGGTGCAGGTGGATGCGGCGCACCAGGAAGGTCATGGTGAGGCTCTTGCCGGAGCCCTGCGTGTGCCAGATGACCCCGCCGCGCTCGTCGGCGTCCCGCGGCCCGCTGCGGATCCGCCCGGTCCGCAGCCTCCGTACGGCCTCCTCCGCGGCCCGGTACTGCTGGTGCCGAGCGACGATCTTGACGGTCCGGGTTCCACCGGATTCGTTCTCGACGTGGAATGGGATGACGTAGTGCCGTACGACGTTGAGCAGGGCGGCGGGGCGCAGCACGACCCCGACCAGTTTGTGCCTCTCGTTCAGCGGGCCGGCCCTGTCCGGCGTCTCCGCTTCAAGCGTCTCCCGGCGTTCCGGCTTCACGCTCCGCCAAGGGTGGAAGTGGTCGGGCGTAGAGGTGACCGTGCCGACGTGCGCGGTCTCCGCTGTAGCCGCGACCAGCAGCTGAACGGTGCGGAAAAGCTCCGGGAGGCCGGCGGGCTTCGGACCGCTTTGAGAGTCTCCCTCGTCGGCGAGTGGAGTCCCCGCGTAATGCCGTAGATCACGTACGGCCTGGTAGATGGGGTCAGCGAGGTCGGGACTCTTGCACTCGACGGCGACGAGGGGGATGCCGTTTACGAAGAGGACGAGATCGAGGACCGACACGTCCCCTGAGTTGGTCCGCACCCGGAGTTGATCGACCACGGTGAAGTCGTTGAGCGCGACGCGGTCTTCGTGCCACTCGACGTACTGCACAGTCGCGGAGGGGCCGCCGTGCGCCGCGGACGGGCCCGCCAGGACGAACCCGTTGAGAAGCAGGTCAGTGGCGTCGAAGTTGGCCTGGACGACACCGCGGCCGAGGGAGACAGAGGACAACCGCTCGACGGATCTCGCCACGTCGGAGTCGTCCATCCACGGCCCGCGACCGGTCGTCTTGAGATTGATCCGGCGCAGAGCCGCGGTCAGCCTCTTGATGAGGAGTGGGCTGCCAGTGTCGAGCGTCCCGACCTCCGTGCCGGAAACGTGCGTCCAGCCCATAGCCTCAAGCTGGGCGATGATGGGTCGTTCCACCTCGTCCCGCTCGACCTGTACCACCACGTCACCACGCCCTCCGGCCCTCGCCTGCCGCTTCAGTGATCCATTCTGCGCTTTGCAGGGGCGTAAGGGTGAGGGTTCCGCCGAAATAGGACACCCTGATGAGAGGCAAGCCCATTGCTCAGTACCACCGGCGACGAGTCGGACCGGTCAGACGCTGACGCGGCCGCTCAACAGGTCGTCTACCATCCCCTGCTTGAGCCTGCCCAACTTGGCGAGCTCATGTTCAAGGGAACGCCTCTGCTGCGCAAAAGCATCGACGCCTTCGATGATGCGTCGTTGCTTGGCGAGCGGCACAAGCGGGAAGTTCAGTGCCGCGAATCGCTCACCGCCAAGATGGGCGATGCTTGTGGTCTTCTTGGCAACGGCAGCGAAGACTCCGTCGCTCAACCAGCGCTCAAAGATCACCTGTGCATATGCAGGGAGAACTTGTTCGCTTGGACGGAAACGAATAAGGGTATTTTGGAAGCAGAACGCGCCCTCATTGCCATCGTAAATGGCACTCCGACCGACAAGCTCAAGACTCTGCCCTTCATTCAAAAGGATATCACCCGGTCGCAGGCCATATGTCTCGCGTTCACTCTCACTAAACCCCATAGTTTTTACATCGGAGTAATCTATTCTTCCATTCAATACATTAGCAACTCGCAAGTAAGGAAACTGCCCGGTCGCCTCGCGGCTCGACGGAGAGAGCTGTTTCCCCATCCGTACCGTCCCGACCTCGCGCACCGGGATCTCCATGAGCGAGTCGCGCTCCACTGCAAGAAGCTCGGCCGTGATTCCTGTCTGGACAACTTCCAGTTTCGCGATCGACGCCTTGATGGCCGACTCCTGATTGGAAACCGCATCGACTATCTCCAAGACTCGCTGCTGCTCGCTAATGGGCGGACTAGGGACCGGCATCGCTTTCAACTGAGACAGACTAATTGACGCCAAATTCGTCGTCTGTTTGGCGATCCTCAGAAAATATGCCTTGCCTTCCGGAGAACCCATATAGAGGGCAAGGAACCCTGGCAGCAGCTTATTTTCCAGGCAGCGCACCCTAAAGACGTGATTTTGATGGAGGCATGGGTCAATCCGCCCATCCCATACCGCCCCGCGCCCCAGCTTGTCTGCGTCCCCGCCTTCGGTAAGTACAACATCACCGCACCTCAGGCGGAATCGCTCTACCAAACGAGCCGATACCGAAATAATCTTGAGATCCGCCGTGGAAATATATCCGTCTTGAACGTTGGCAACACGCAAGTACGGGAGTTTGACACTTGCCCCATCGGGTGAGATTCCACCAAGCGTTATTCCACCACTTACATCAGCCATGGAGTCGAGACGAGTATATTCGACGCTCTCATCATTGGTGGGCATAGCCAAGCTCCTTCAGAAATCCGTTCAGAATCGCCGCCGATCTCTCCCGCTCCGCCTCGATATCCCGCAGCGACACCGCGTACTTGTCCTCCCACCTCTGGTAAGCCTCAGCCAGCTCCTGGCGGCGCCGTACGACATGCCCTTCCAACTTGGCCGCCAGGTCGTCCCGAAGGAGGTCGAGCACCACCCTGCGCTCGTCCTCCAAACTGAGCTCCTGTCGTGCCCGGAACAGGCGGGGCGGCTCCTCGTCGAGCTTGGGCGGGTCGCTCGGCCAGGGGAACCAGAAGTCGGTCTCCAGACGCTTGACCACAGCGGCGGCCTTCGTTCGCGCCTTCTTCACCCGGTCGAGCTCCGCCTGCTCCTCTGGGCTCAGGACCTTCTGGTGGCGCGCCGAGTCCTCGTCGTCGCCCTCCGCCTCGCCGTCCTCGGACGGCTCGGCGTTCAGCTCCTTCCACCGCGCGTCGAGCTCCGCCTTGCGCGTCTCGGCCTCGGCCAGCTCCTTCAGGAAGTCCGGGGCGATGGCGGCGACCACCTTATGGTCGTAGGCCTGGCGCCTCTCGGCGGCCGTCCGGTTGCGCAGCTTCCTCGTCCTGGGGTCCTGTTCGGGGGCGAGCATCGTCTCGACATTCTCCGCCCACCCGTCCAGGACGCCCGCGAAGCCGTTCTCCGAGAGGGTAAGCAGGTCGTACTTCGCCTCGTACCACCAGCCGGCCACCGCGCCAGCGAGCGCGTACTGGTCCAGCAGACCTTCCTGGCCCAACCGCTCCACAAACGACTCGATGAGCGAACCGCGGACCGCCATCAGCGCCGCCTTGCGCTCCGAGGGGGTCAGGTCGGCGAGGCGCTCCGGAGTCGCAGCCACCGCCTCCAGTTGCCGGGACTCCGCCTCCCACCACTTCGCGAATGCTCCCCGCAACTGTTCTTCGCACGGGCGAGCCAACTCGCTCAGCCGGGCGGCGTCCGGGTGCCTCCCCTCCGGCAGGAAGTCCACGTAGTCCGGGTCCATCGGGTCCCGCTCGGCGAAGAGGTCTCGCAACCCGATTCCGTACGCGTCGAGCAGTTCCTTCCTGCCCTCGATCTCCGCGCGCGGCACCCCGCCCACCAGATGGGCTCGCACGTCCTGCGGCTCCGGCGGCGGTGTGTTGTCCACGTAGCGGCGGATGTTGAGGTTGTCGCCGTTCTCGCGCAGCGTCTCGCGCTTGACGATCCGGGAGAAACCGGGAACCTCGGCGTAGGTGTGGAAGGTAGAGGTGATCTTCTCGGCGTGTTCGGGGAGGAGCACGTTCTGCGCTCGCTCCGCGTGGTACTCACGGTCGGCGTTAATGAACAGGATCTTGCCCGCGCGTTTCGGATCCTTCTTGCCCGGCGGGCGCAGCACCATGATGCAGGCCGGGATGCCGGTGCCGTAAAACAGGTTCGGGGCCAGACCGATGACCGCCTCGATCGCGTCCTCGTCCAGGAGCTTCGTGCGGATCTCTTGCTCCCCACCCCCGCGGAACAGTACGCCATGCGGCATGACTGTGACGACCATGCCGCCGGGTCCCTCACGCTTGGTCATCCAAAGCATGTGCTGGAGGAACATCAGGTCGGCCTTGCCTCGCTCGCTCGTCTTGCCGTACGCCGCGCGCTGGCTGGGGAACCTGAGATCGGCGAGGACGTAGTCCATGGAGAACGGCGGGTTGCTGAGGACCGCGTCAAACCGGTCCGCGTCGGATTGCGGCCGGTGCGCCGGCTCAGCGAGGGTGTCGCCGGTCTTCAGGTCGAAGCGGCGCACCCCGTGCAGCACCATGTTCATCGTCGACATGATCCACGAGCCGCTGTTGGCGTCCTGGCCAGCGAAGAACATGTCCTTGGTGTCCCCGCCGTGCTCCTCCACGTACTCCTTGGTGTGAATGAGCATGCCTCCCGAGCCGACGCACGGGTCGTAAATGCGCATGCCCTGCCGAGGGCGGACTAGCTCGACCATCATGCGGACCACATCACGCGGGGTGTAGAACTCGCCGCCCTTACGGCCCGCCGAGTCTGCGAACTCCTTGATCAGGTATTCGTATGCGGCGCCGATCAGGTCGGGAAACTCGAAGTCGTCGGTCCGCAGCCGGACGCGCCCGAAGTGCGCGATGAGCAGCTTGAGGCGCTGGTCGGCGAGCTTGGCCGCGGTCGCGGCCGCGCCGGAGCCGCCGATGCGGTTGAAGTCGAGGTGGTCGAAGAGACCTCTGAGCTTGCTGTTCTGCCCTTCGAGCGCCTGGAGCGCCGGACGCAGCCGTTCCTCATTGATGTTGTGGGTGGCCGAGGAGATCCACTTCCAGCGGGCGTTCTTGGGGACGAACAGCACGTCGCGTTCGCCGTAGGGTGCAGGCTGTTCCAGAAAGCTGTCCAGCAGCTCACCCGTGAGGCCGAGTTCCCGGACGGCATGTTCCCGGACGCGTTCCCGGGCCGCCTCGAACTCGTCGTTGGCCCGCTTCAGGAAGAGCAGGCCGAAGATGTAGTCCTTGTACTCGGAGGCGTCCATCGTGCCGCGGAGGATGTCCGCGGCGGCGAACAGATGCCGCTCCAACTGCGCGAGTGTGAGCTTGGCCACCCGTATGACTCCCTATGACCTGGCGTGACTAAGGAACCCTACGGCGACAGCGTGCGGTAGCGGAAAAAATTGCACCGATGGGCGGGAGTTCTCAGTAGGCGGTGAGGCCTAGGCCCTGCTCTACGAAGTGATAGACGTCGGTGTACGGATCCCGCTTCTGCAGGGGCACGTGGTCACTGTGCTGGGCATTCATGCGAAGGGCACGTTTCTTCGCCTCGGCGTACCTGCCTAAGATCTGCTCCGGCCGCACCTTCTTGATGTTGACTGTCTCCTTGAACGGAAGCCGCGCTGTCACCAGGTCGCACACCTGATTGAAGGTCCCGGCTACGTCCTTGTGGTGCAAGAGCCTCCACACCTCGAAGCAGGGGTGTGAGAAAGCGACGCGGACCTGTCCCTCACGAGCCTGTATCAGCGCCTGCTCCAGTTGCTGGTGATCATCTCGATCGAATAGGCACCATACCTGGGGCCAGAACTCCTCCCGCAGCCGGCTGCGTTTCGCCTCTACAGCCAGCTCACGCATGAGCGGCACCGCTGCCTCAACCAGGTTGATCGGCTTGCGCCGGGAGCCCGGTGCGCTGGCGTTCGCAATCCGCACGTCGACAGGAAGCGTCTGGTCCTTGAGGACGTCCTTCATAATGTCGATGTACGAAGGCTCGGTCAGCTCTCCTTCGGTAAAGACGTGGACGACTCGGTTGCGTCGGCCACGCTGCCGCTTGGAGGGCCCCAGCGCGTCCTTCCCTCTCGTGCGTGTCATGGGACCCGCTCTGCCGCGTGCCTGGGTTCCAGCCCACTTACGCCGGACAATCGGCGAGCGATCTCCCCTTCCACGATGGAGGGAACCCCCCCGAAGGCCCCAGCCAGATAGGACTTCATCAGGTTCTCGTCCTCTCCTGGCTCGGCGGCGGTTAGGGGGTATAGCTCGGTTGCACCGTCCTTGTTCTTCTCCGTCAGCCACACCTGGCCCGGCTCCAGCAGACGCTCACCACTCGGAGTAGCGAGTAGTGATGAGTCATGCGAGGTGAAAACGAGTTGAGCACCCCTGGGGTTGGCATTTGAATCTCGGAAGAGTCTGACGACCTCAGCGGCGAATCGTGGGTGCAGACTCGCGTCTAGCTCGTCAATGAGCAATACGGCACCCTCGTCGAGCGCCAGCAGCATGGGACCGAGCAGCGCGAACCACGAGCGGGTGCCGAAGGACTCGTTCTGCCAATCGAGGGGAACTTCTCCGGTAGCGGATTGGTGTATCAGCTTTACCGTATGGTGTTTCTTGCCCTCCCGGATCACCTCCGCGCCAGTGATCCCTAGATCGGCGACTCTCAAGAGTTCTTTGATCCGAAGTGCGCGACTGCCGGAGAGCTCTCTCAGAGTAAACTCCTCTCGTTGTTCTCGCTCGTTCTCCGGGTTGATGAGCCACAGATTGCGACGGAACCAGTGGAAGAGTGTTGAGAGCTGAGGGTGGTTGTCCGTACCCGCTGTGGACAGCACTAGCGCGTTGGGGCGAGTGCGTTTGACCAACTGAGCCCGATCCTTGACCCGATGGCCCGGCCATTCATACACCTCGACCCGTGAAGCATCGCGATCGAGCCATACCTGACGGTGGCCACGGGGATAGCTGTGGATCCATTCGGCCGCGACACGGGTCGAGCCCAGCTCAAACCCGTACGTCCAGCGCACATCATCGATCACGAGGTCGACTTCGAAGAAACTCGGCTCTCCTTCTCCTTTAGGCTCCAGTCTGAACGGCTCGCGTGGAACACCCTCAAACGAAGCCCATTGGGCGTAGGAGTTGAGGACCGCCGTACGCATATCGGTTAGAGCGGCCAGCACGTTCGACTTACCTGAAGCGTTGGCACCGAAGATGCCGATCAGAGGGAAGACGCTCGTGGAGCGGCCCCCGCCGAGCGTTATCTGACGTGCTGCCTCGCTCGACTCCGGTTCAGGGACCACAAAGGACAGCTCTTGCTCGTCGCGTAGTGACCGTACGTTCGCGGCACGGAATCTGAGCAGCACGCCATCCCCCTCTCACTCTACGGTTAGAGTAACTGCCCGATCTCCTGCTGGCTCGCCCCAGTAGAGATCACGTTCTGATGAGCTTGAGAAGCTTGGCCACAACGGGAGCGTCCTGCCCTGCCATCCGCGCCGTGACGCCGAGACCTGCCCGCACGGGCGCGTCCTGTCCTGCACCGCCCGGCACAGCACCGAGGATGAGTGCCTCGGCGAGCCGCTGTGCCCCGCCTGCTACGACTACACCGGCTCGGTCCTGTTCAACGCGGTCGCGCCGCTGCTGTGGAAGCGCTTCGCCGACGCCCTTCGCCGGCACCTGGCCAAGCTCGGCGGCCTGACCCTGCGCGACATGCGTGACCAGCTCGTCGTCTCCTTCGCCAAGGTCGCCGAATACCAGCGCCGCGGCGTCGTCCACCTCCACGCCGTGATCCGCCTCGACGGCCCGGCCGGACCCATCTCCCCACCCCCGACCTGGGCCACCCTCAACCTGCTCGCCCAAGCCGTAGGGCACGCCGCCTCCGTGGTCACAGCCAAGGTGCCCGCCTACGACGACCTACCGGAACGGGTGCTGCGCTGGGGCACCCAACTCGACGCCCGCCCGATCACCATGGACGGCGAGCTGACCGACCAGGCCGTAGCCGCGTACGTGGCCAAGTACGCGACCAAGGCGGCCGAATGCGTCGGCACCATCGACCGGCGCATCGTCCTCGGTGAGGACCTGACCGCCCTGCCCGTTCGCGACCACGCCCGGCATCTCATCACCGAATGCCTCCGCCTTGGCGCCTTCGAGGAACTGGCCGACCTCCGGCTCATCCACTGGGCGCACATGCTCGGCTTCCGCGGCCACTTCTCCACCCGATCCCGTCGCTACTCCACCACCCTCGGCGACATCCGCGCCAACCGCCAGAACCACGCCCGCGACGATGACATCGCCACCGGCCGCCTTCCCCTCCTCGACGAAGACGCCGTCCTCGTCATCAGCGAGTGGGAGTACGCCGGGAAGGGCTACTCGCCGGGTGACGCCCTCGTCGCCGCACTTACCGCCTCCTCGTCAACCGGCGTCGGACGGAGCGGCTGATGGCGCGCAACGACCAACTCCTCACCGTTCCCGAAGTGCTTGCTGAACTCGGTGGAGTGTCCCGCCGAACCTTCTACCGCTGGCGCGAACTCGGGCATGCGCCTAAGTGCATCAAGCTTCCCAACGGTGAACTCCGCGTCTGGCGCAGCGAATTGTTGGTCTGGCTCGACACCCTTCGGGAGGCTGCCTAATGCTTCTGTCAAGCCACCGCAGCCCGGACATGGCTAGGCTCGTACGGCCTCCTGTGCCGCAGAATCGCGTGCAGGACGTTGACACGGCGGCGGGCCAGGGCGACGAGGGCCTGGTGATGCCGTTTGCCGGCGGCGCGCTTGCGGTCGTAGAAGGCCCGGCTGGCCGGATCGCAGCTGATAGCGATGAACGCCGACTGGTAGAAGACCCGCTCGAGGGCCTTGTTGCCTGCCGTGGCGCGCTGCAGGTAGCGGACCTTGCCCGACTGCTTGAGCACCGGGGCCAGGCCCGCGGCCGAGGCGAGCTGGTCGGGGCTGGCGAATCGGGCGATGCCGCCGGTTTCGGCGAGGAACTCCGCAGTCAGGGTCGCCCCCATCCCCGGCAGGCTGAGGATGAGGGCCGCGTCAGGGTGGCGCGCCAGCACCTCCTGGATGCGCGCATCGAGCTGGGCCAGCCGTTCACGTCCGGCCAGCGCTTCGGCCGCCAGGTCCCGGATGATGTCGGCAGCCACCGTCTGCCCGGGGACGGCGATGTGCTGGGCCGCTGCGGCGTCGACCGCCGCCTCGGCCAGTGCTCGGACCATCGAGGCCTTCACATGCCGCACCTGGCGCAGGTGGGCCAGCGCGTCCTCCAGTCCGGCGTCGCGGATCTCAGCCGGCGTGACGAAGCGGGTCAGCAGGTGGAGGCCGAGCTTGCCGGTGACATCGACCACTCGTTCCAGGCCGGGGTGGATCGAGGTGAGCAGATCCCGCAGGCGGGCGGCCCGCCGGGTGGCGTCGGTGACCAGCTCCGCACGCCGGCCGACCAGCAGCCGCAGTTCGGCGTCCAGTTCCCGGCCCGGCTGCACCGGCCGCAGGTCATCGCGCATGCGTACCTGATCGGCGATCACGCGGGCGTCCTTGGGGTCGCTCTTGCGCTCCCCGCCCACGGTGGCGCGCCGTGCCCGGTTGACCGCCATTCCCGGCACATGCACCAGGGCAAGGCCCGCATGCAGCAGCATCGCCTCCAGCAGGCCGGCGATACCACCCAGCGCGTCGATCCCGACAGTGGCCGGCCGTGCTCGGCCTGCGCGACGGTGATCTGCTCGATCAGCTCGCCAATGGCACCAGGGGTGTTGTCGAAGCGGCGGCTGAGCAGCACCTTCCCGGTCTCAGCGATTTTGATCTCGGCCCAGTGGAACTCCTTGGAGACGTCGATCCCCACAGCGACGGCCATGCCACTCCTTCCTCTCCCGTCACTGCCATGCAGCCTCTCCTCGCCGTCCATGCCCTACATAGCGATCAATCGCAGTGCCTAATCAGCGGTCAAGGAGAAGCGACGAGGCAGGGGGCCGAGCCTCCCTTGCCATCGAGGGCAGCCAGCGTGAGAGCCATCCCTGCCTCGTTCGCACACCCCGATCTTCTACACCAACCGGAGCGTGCTCGCACTCAGAAAGGTAGGGCCGCGTGAACACCAGCTATGACGTGAAGTTCTGGGACATCCGTCGCAACGCCTCCAGCAAGACGCCCTCCTACGTGGTCCGGTGGAAGGTAGGCGGGCGCGAGAAGTCGAAGACGCTGAGGACAAAGGCCCTGGCGGAAAGCTTCCTTTCCAACCTTCGCCAGGCCGCCAAGAACGGTGAGGCATTCGACATGGTGACGGGACTGCCCGTGTCGATGCTGAAGGTCAAGAACGCCGTGACGTGGTACTCGTTCGCTCTGGCCTACGTGGACATGAAATGGCCGCATGCGGCAGCCAAGACGCGGGGCAGCCTGACTGACGCCCTCGCTAGGGTCACCCCGGCCCTCGTGGTGGAGGACGCACCCGACGCGCCGGATCTCCTGGTGCTGCGGGAAGCGCTCCGGCAATACGCACTCCCCCGTCGTCTCGCGACCTCGCTCAACCGGACGACATCCGTACGGCTCTCGCCTGGCTCGCGTGCCATTCCCTCCCCGTTGCTGACTTGGCCAAAGTCCGCAATGCACGCCTCGGCCTCGACGCGCTGACGCTCCGACTCGACGGCGGAGCAGCTGCGCCCACGACTATCGCGCAAGCGCTCAGTCTTCTACAACGCCCTTCAGTACGCGGTGGACCTGGAAGAGTTGCCAGCCAACCCCATCGACAAGCGTCAAGGCGTGGAAGCCGCCGAAGGTGCGTGAGGTGGTTGATCGGCGCGTGGTGGTCAACCCGAAGCAGGCGCGCGAGCTACTGACTGCGGTCACCTACATGGGCCGCCTCGACCGAGGGCGTCATCTTCGGGCCTTCTTCGCCTGTCTCTACTTCGCCGGCCTACGCCCCGCGGAGGCCCTCGGTCTCCGTAAGCAGGACTGCTATCTTCCAGAGACCGGCTGGGGGCGTCTGATCCTCGCCAAGTCGAAGCCCCAGGCCAACAAGAAGTGGACGAACAGCGGAGAAGCTCACGACGATCGAGGGCTCAAGCATCGCGCTCAGGACGAGGGCCGACCCGTCCCAATCCCACCTGAGCTGGTGACCACCCTTTCGCGAGCACATCGAGGAGTTCGGCGTTCATGACGACGGGCGCCTATTTCGCACGTCACGCGGCGGCGTGATCTCGATTGGGACATACTGTCACACCTGGAAGGCGGCGCGAGCCCTGGCGCTGCCCCCCGAACAGGTGGTTTCCCCACTGGCCGCCCGGCCATACGACCTGCGTCACGCTGCCGTAAGCCTCTGGCTCAACGCCGGAGTCTCAGCCCCTGATGCGGCCGAACGGCAGGACATGAGGTAGACGTCCTGCTCAAGGTCTACGCCAGGCGGCGCAAAAATCGCCAACCAGAGAATTGACCTCGCTCTGAACTCGTAATCAGGGCAGGGGACGGGCCTCTGCAAGAGGGCCGGGGGTCCGCTCCTCCCTGACGCGACGTCCGGTTCGTGTTATGTCCCTTCAACCGCCCTGCCGACGTTGCCGCTATTCGGACAGCGCCCGCAGTACTTGATCCGTTCCCGGGACATGGATGCCGTTGGGTGCGTAGGGTTAACACCTACTAGGTTCGACTAGCGATTAATAGGAGATCAAGGGTGCCAGACGCCGGGATCGCCGAGTTGAGAGCTAAGCTGCAGCGACTGCACGAGGACTACGTCAGGAAATCTAAGCAGGCACTAGCGGCCTTGGAACGCGAAGAACGTGCAATCAAGCGAGAGATAGCCGCAAAGATCAAGACGGCCGGACAGCTCAAGGTTCTGATGCGCCTAACCACAGGTCCGGCTGTGACTAGCTACCACTCTGCCCGCTACCCGTGTGGACGTGTCACATTCAGAGAAAACTACAAGGAGCTGGCAGAAGCGGATGCGCAGGGCCGCGGCCTGTTGCGGTGCACGGCCTGCAACTGGTCACGCCACGAGATGGACGAAGCCGAGCATCCGAGTGACGGTTCGTAGCATCGTTCGACCAGGACAGCCTCATGCCTGATAGCCTAATTGGCTGCCCTTTCCCCCGGCCACCGCCTAAGCCGTACAGGCGAACGCCGCCGCATGCAAAGGAGTGTGCGCCATGCCCCAGGCGGTTATCAGTTACGTGGGCGAGATGCCCTACAGGCCGGGGGGCATCGAAGACCTACATCCGTTCGTGCCATGCCTGCAAGCTGAGATGGGCGACGAGCTGCTATTCAAGGTGTGGGTGCAACTGTCCTTCGAGGGCAGCATCAACGCCATCCGGCAACTTGAACGACGGGGACTATCGACGGACGCGGCGAATCAGGTTATTAGTCACGCGCTCGTTCGGTATGGAGTGGATCGCTTAGAGCAGTTCGTCACCGAGTACTTGAGCGCTGGTAGCGGGCCCGCCGGATCTTCTGACGTATGGCGCCTGACCACTGACGACGTACCGCAACTACTTGCGCTTGTTGAGCATAAGGCGTGCGACTACCAAATGCGCATGCAGCGTGATCTCTTTTGCACGGCGGCGATCGCCAAGGACGCATCAGGGGTAGGAAAGGTTAACGGGCGCAATGCCGCTCCTACCAGTAGACCTCTATGCCAAAGCTGCGCGCTGCCTGGTACCCAAATCATCTGCTCCCATCTCATGCATCCAAGAGTGACGGCCCTCATAAGTGGTGCATCAAGGATTTCCGAGCGCCACGTCGTCGACGCTCTATGCGACAGAGGCATGAACGAGGTGCGCAACGTGGATGGATGTCGTGCTGGGGGGCATGGATGCTGGCAACGCATCGTGGCAGTCGAGCCACCGGATGCACCGCCCGTCTCACCACTCGAACTGGCAGAAGCGTTCGACGTGTTGGATGCCGTGTGGCGTCTTGCATTCGACAAGAAGAAGCCGCTGCTGTCGTTGAGCACGGTAGCAACGCCGGCCGCGTTGTCGCTGCGCTGCACTACGCGAGCCGAGTTCGAGACACGCATCAGCGACTTGGCCGACCTGATCGATCGCATCAAGGTAGACGATCTTTATTTGAAGCCGCGTTCGGAAGAAGAGTTAGAGAAGGACAAAGACAAGCTGAAGGCAAGCCTCAACCGCATTGAGGACTGTCTGCATTACCACCTGGATCGTGCACAGCATGCGGCAGTAGACAGGGCTATCAAGACTCTGCGCACGATCCGCCAGGCGCGTAACGCGGAGCAACACGGCATCACCGAAGGCGGGGGTCTGACGGCAAAACTCCGTGATCTGGGCATCTATGACGCCCCGCCGAATTGGGGCGGCGCATGGGATGCGGTGCGGGCACGGGCAGTGGAGGCACTGACCACCCTCCGGCATGAGCTCATGGCGTACGTAAACGCTCAGTGAGGCCGAGCAATCGCTCGGTCCTGGCGTCCGTCGGACAAGGTAGCCAAGGTGCTAGTGATCACGCTCAGGAGAGTTGTGGGAGTGGCCGAGGCGCCCTCCCGCAACCGGGTGGCCTGCCAAAACACACCCAAGATCATTCCGCGCATATTCCGCAGACAGCGGCCGAGGGCTGCTCAGGGTGGCGTATGGCTGCGCACGGCCGGAATGATCAACGGCGTCTGAACCGAGCAAACCTGCTGGTCAGACGCCGTTTTGGCTGGTTGAGCGGAGAGCGTGGGATTCGAACCCACGAGACCGGTCACCCGGCCTAGCGGTTTTCAAGACCGCCGCCATCGTCCACTAGGCGAGCTCTCCCCGGCGCCCCGCGCTGGAAGCGCCACGCAGCAGCCTAGCCCCTCACCCGCAGGCGCGTGACCGCGACCGCGAAAGAGATCATTCCCGCCCTGCCAGTCGCCTACAGGTGGTCCGGAATCTCGGAGAACCTGCGCTCGGACAGCGCCTGCGGGCCGGCGAAGCCGTCGCCCACACTGGCGGCCAGGCGGAGGTAGGCGTCCCGGGTCGTCTGCTGGAGCCGGTCCAGGTCGATCTCCGCACCCTCCTCCAGGTGGGGGTCGTACGGCACCCGGACCACGGTGCGGCAGCGGGCGGCGAAGTGGGCCTCCAGCTTGTCGAGGTCCACCGTGGACTTCGACCGGGGCCGTACGCTGCACAACACCACGGTGGCGGCCCGGACGAGGTCGCCGTAGTGGTGCGCCTCCAGCCAGTCCAGCGTGGCCGAGGCCGCGCGGGCGCCGTCCACGGACGGCGAGCTGACCAGCACGATCTGGTCGGCCATGCCGAGCACGCCCGACATGGCGGAGTGCAGGAGACCGGTGCCGCAGTCGGTGATGCAGATGGAGTAGAAGTTCTCCAGCACCTGCGCCACCGCGTGGTAGTCCTTGGCGCTGAACGCCTCCGACACCGACGGGTCACGGTCCGACGCCAGGATCTCCAGTCGCGAGGGCGTCTGCGACGTGAAGGCCCGGATGTCGACGTACCGCTTGATCTGCGCGCGCTCGTTCAGCAGGTCGCGTACGGTGGCCGCCGTCTCCAGCTCGACCTTGTCGGAGAGCGTTCCACGGTCGGGGTTGGCGTCGACGGCGATGACGCGGTCGCCGCGCACCTGGGCGAGCGTGGCGCCGAGGCCGACCGTCGTCGTGGTCTTGCCCACGCCGCCCTTGAGGCTGAGCACGGCGACCCGGTGGTGGCCGGTGGCGACGGGCGTGCGGGCGCGCTGCACGAGTTCGCGGCGCCGCCGCACCTCCGGGGCCTCGCCCGGCTTGATCAGTCCGGCCGACGCCTTGTAGACCAGCCGCCGCCAGCCCGTCGCGGGGGTGTTCCTCCGCCCCCTCAGCAGGGTGACCGGGTCGAGGCTGTCGGCGGTCGGCTTGGACCCCGCCTTCGACCCTGTCGTACGCGCCGGCGAGCTGAAGGCGGAAACGGGAGGAGCCGGGCGGCGCGCGGTCTGGTACGCCTCCCGCTCCGCCACCGCGTCACGTTCCACCGCGTCGCGTTCCACGGTGGGCGCCTGCTCGAGTGCGGGGCTCGGCGCCGACGTGCGCTCGGGCGCGGGCATGGGCGCGGGTGACGGCACGGGCGCGGGCGCCGCGACAGGACCCGGCTCGTACGGCTTCCGCTCCTCGGCGGCCAGGTCCTCCCGCAGCGAGCCGGTGAAACGGTCGTCCGTGAAGTCAGGCGCGGTCTCGGCCCGCGCAGGGCCGAAGGGCCCCTCGGGAACGAAGGGCCGCTCAGGGCCGAAGGGCCGCTCAGGGCCGAAGGGCCGCGCGGGAGGCTCCTCCGGCTCGGTGGCGCGTTCCTGCTGCGAGGGCGGCACGGGTACGGCCGGCTCCAGCCAACCCCGCAGAGGCTCCTGCGATGGAGACGGCTCGTCGGAGGCCGACGGGGCGTAGGGCTTGACGGTCTCGCTGCCGGAGAAGGCCCCGACGTTGTAGGAGTCGGTGTCCGCGGGGGAGCCGGGGATGACGCCGCCGCCGAAGCCTCGTTCGCCGAACAGGGGGGTCGTGTAGGCCGAGGAACCGCCCGGCGGCGGGATGGAGTGGCCGTCGTCGTCCGGCTCCCGGTCGCCGCTCGGCGACTCCGCCGTCGCCTCCGAGGGCTCCGGTCTCGCGTCGACTGACGAACCGAAGGACGACGCGGCCGATCGATCCGGCGCTTGGCCGTAGGACGACTCGGACGCCGGCTCGTAGGACGACTCGGACGGCGAGCCGTAAGACGACTCGGACGCCGAACCGTAGGAGGTCTCGAAGGACGGGGCGCTGACGGGCCCGGTCGACGCGGCGGACGTCTCCGAGCCGGAATCGGTGCCCTTCTCGGAGGCATCGCCAGCGGCCGGGCGCTCGGCCGGCGCGTCCTCGCTCTCCTCGGTAGACGAGGGCTGAGGCCTGGTCACGAAGGCCGTGTCGCCGAAAGCCGAGTCGGCGAAGCCCGAATCACCTAGGCCGGTGTCACGGAAACCACCGTCACCGAAGGCCGTCTCGCCGTAGCCCGATTCGGCACCATACCCAAATCCGGACTTTTCGCCACTTTCATACCCAAAGACGCCCGAATAGCCACCGAAGGTGGACTCCCGGATGGGACTGGTGGCGGACGCCTCGCCGGCCTCCGAGCTCTCGAAGGTCTCCGCGTCCTCCCGCGACGGGGCACCGTACGCGGAGCCGGTCGCACTGTCGGCGGCGCCACGGAGCAGCCCGCCGGAGGCGGGCTCGGACGGGACGAGGCTCCAGGGGTCGGCGGGGTACGGGGAGGCGGACTCGGGGTCGGCGGGCGGCGGCTGTGGAGAGGCAAGGGTGGCGGAGGTGACAGCGCTGACCGCTATCTCCACCTCGTCGGGCATCTCCTTGATCGCGTCGAGCCACGCGAGCTGGTCCTCGAGAGAATGGGGATCCTCGCGATCATGTCTCGCCACCGTGTACCCCCTCGGGCTGGGCTAATGGGGTAGCAAACACATTGCAGATTAGCGCCACGTAACCCGGTGAATACGGGCAACCGCCGAGTTCTGTGCCACGCTACTTTAGGTCACATGCGTGCGATAGTGATTTCCGAACCCGGCGGACCTGAGGTTTTGGCCTGGCAGGAAGTGCCCGACCCGCGTCCCGCCGCAGGTGAGGTGGTCATCGACGTCGCCGCGTCGGCCGTCAACCGGGCGGACCTGCTCCAGCGCCGCGGCTTCTACCCGCCGCCGCCCGGCGCCTCCGAGATCCCCGGACTGGAGTGCTCCGGAGTGATCATAGAGGTCGGGGAGAACGTCCCGCACCTCGCGCCGGGCGACCGGGTCTGCGCCCTGCTCGCGGGCGGCGGGTACGCCGAACGGGTCGCGGTCCCCTGGCAGCAGGTGATGCCGGCGCCGGAGGGGATCGCGCTGGACGAGGCCGCCGCCCTTCCCGAGGTCGCCTGCACGGTGTGGTCGAACGTGTTCATGACCGCCCGCCTGAGGAAGGGCGAGACCCTGCTCGTCCACGGCGGCGCGAGCGGCATCGGCACCATGGCCATCCAGCTCGCCAAGGCGTACGGCTCCCGCGTGCTGGTGACGGCGGGCTCGCCGGAGAAGATCGAGCGGTGCCGTGAGCTGGGCGCGGACGAGGCCGTGAACTACCGCGAGGAGGACTTCGCCGAGCGGTTCGAGGGCCGGGCCGACGTCATCCTCGACATCATGGGCGCGAAGTACCTGCCGGGGAACCTTCGTGCCCTCGCCACCGGCGGGCGGCTGGTCGTCATCGGCATGCAGGGCGGCACGAAGGGCGAGCTCGACCTCGGCGTGCTGCTCGCCAAGCGGGCGGCGGTCCACGCGACCGCACTGCGCAGCCGACCGGCCGACGACAAGGGCGTGATCTGCCGCGGCGTCGTCGACAACGTCTGGCCGCTGGTCGCGGCCGGGTCCGTACGGCCCGTGGTGCACGAGCGGATCCCCCTCGACCAGGCCGCCCGCGCCCACCAGGCGCTCGAAGAAGGGGAACACGTCGGCAAACTCCTGCTGGTCAGGTGAGTTAGGTTGGATCGGGTCGGGAGTGCCTGACGAAGCTGTCCGTCGCATGACAGGGCCGTGATCCGGCAGGTACGACCTGGCACGGTGTGCCCCAGCGGAGCGAATCAGGAGTTGTAAGCGATCGATGAACGCAGACGAGAGCACGCCGCAGATCGTGGTCGTGGGGCCGCAGGGCCTTTCGGTCTCCGGCGGCAACGGTAAGGACGAGCACGAGGAGCGGTCCGTCGCCGACCTGGTGGAGCAGCCCGCCAAGGTGATGCGGATCGGCAGCATGATCCGCCAGCTGTTGGAGGAGGTGCGGGCGGCCCCTCTCGACGAGGCCAGCCGCAAGCGGCTCAAGGACATCCACCAGAGCTCCATCAAGGAGCTCGAGGAGGGCCTGGCGCCCGAACTGGTGGAGGAGCTGGAGCGGTTGTCCCTGCCGTTCGCCGACGATAGCGACACCGCGCCCAGCGACGCGGAGCTGAGGGTCGCGCATGCCCAGCTCGTCGGCTGGCTGGAGGGCCTGTTCCACGGCATCCAGACCACGCTGTTCGCCCAGCAGATGGCCGCCCGGGCGCAGCTTGAGCAGATGCGCCGCGCACTCCCCGGCGGTATGGGCCAGGCCGCGCAGGACGACCAGGGCCACCGCGCGGGCGGCCCCTACCTCTAGAACCCCCGCACGCGCGGACTCAGAACAGGGTCTCGAGCACGACCGCCACACCGTCGTCGTTGTTGGCCGCCGTCACGTGATCGACGGCGGCCAGCACGTCGGGGTGGGCGTTCGCCACCGCGTACGAGATGCCGGCCCACGTCAGCATTGGCAGGTCGTTCGGCATGTCACCGAACGCGACCACCTCCGCGGGCTTGATCCCCCGCTCATCGGCAAGCGTGGCCAGCGCCGTGGCCTTCGTCACACCGTGCGCGCTCATCTCGATCAGCGCCCGCCCGCTCGAGTGGGTCGGGGTCACGATGTCGCCGACGATCTCCACCACCCCGCGGTGCAACTCGTCGGGGTCCATCGAGGGATGCTGCGCGAGCAGCTTGGCGCACGGCCGGGCCGTCAGCGCCGAGATCGCCAGCTTCCGGCCGAAGGACAGCTCCCGGGCGTCCCACCCGCCCAGCGGGTAGTCGGCCTCGTGCGCGAAGCCCCCCTCGTACTCGACGGAGAACGTGAGATCCGGCACATGCCGCCGCAGGCGGGCGACGCACTCTTCGAGGACGTCGGACGCGATCAGGTGCGACTCGACGATCTCCTCGGTGTGGAGGTCGTACACGAGCGCGCCGTTCGCGCAGATAGCGAGCCCGCGGTGCCGTACGGCTCCCGCGACGGTGTGCATCCACCGCGGTGGCCGCCCGGTGACGAAGACGAGGGTGCCGCCCGATTCCTCCACCCGGGCGAAGGCCGCGGCCGTACGAGGAGAGATCGTGCCGTCGGTGCGCAGAGCGGTGCCGTCGAGGTCTGTGGCGACGAGGCGGGGGCAGGTCATGACAGGTTCCAGTGTGCACTGAGATATGCCATGGCATGTCCTCGGCCGCCCCCCGGGCGAGAAATCTCCCCCAGACGTGGAACACCAACGGGCTACATAGTGTTAGATGTGAAGGCGTTGTATTAGCTGTTCCCGTAGCGAAAACCAGTTTGACTGTATGAGCCACCCGGGGAGCTGTGCGACACACCCGGGGTCCACGAGGTGTGGTCCCCAAGATTCACTTCCTTAGGGAGAGCAGTAATGGCTCAGGGAACCGTCAAGTGGTTCAACGCTGAGAAGGGCTTCGGCTTCATCGCACCGGACGGCGGCGAGCCCGACGTGTTCGTGCACTTCTCCGCGATCACGGGCAGCGGCTACCGCAACCTGGAGGACGGCCAGCGGGTCGAGTTCGAGGTCATCGCCGGTCCGAAGGGTCCGCAGGCTTCGAACGTCCGCGGCCTCTGACCTGACGCGACGAAGGCGGGGCTCGCCTGGCGAGCCCCGCCTTTCGCGTGCCCGGGGGTGTCCGGACCGGGCAGAGCGGCGCCGCCGAGCCCCCACAGCCTGAGCCGAGTCCTCCCCAGAGGGGAGCCGAGCCCGGCCGGCCGCGCGCGGAGCGGTCGAGGTCGCCCGGACGGCCGAAAGACCTCCGCGCATGAAAGTTTCACTCGCGAGGCCTTCTCCACGCGCAAATCCCGTCCGAACTGAGAGATTTACATCACACCTGACGGCCCTACCGCCAAGGGCGGCGTTTCGCACTCTCTGGGGCTTTCGGCCGCACTTTCCGGCAGCAGGGCCGACGGTGTCCCGCGCGAATCGCCGCGGCCAGGACTTTCTCACGATGAGACACGAAGACCTCCGGACTTGGCGGTCGCCCGCCACGCCGGAGGTCCTCGATGGACGGCCCGTCAGCGGGACAGCGGCTCCAGGACGTCGAGCCCCACGTACGGCCGCAGCGCCTTGGGCACGACCACCGAGCCGTCGGCCTGCTGGTGGTTCTCCAGGATCGCCACGATCCAGCGGGTGGTCGCGAGCGTGCCGTTGAGGGTGGCCACGTGCTGCGGCTTGCCGTCCTCGTCCCGGAACCGCACCTTCAGGCGACGGGCCTGGAAGTCGGTGCAGTTGGAGGTCGAGGTCAGCTCCCGGTAGCGGCCCTGCGTGGGCACCCAGGCCTCGCAGTCGTACTTGCGCGCCGCCGACGAGCCGAGGTCGCCGCCCGCCACGTCGATCACGCGGTAGGGCAGCTCGACCTTCTCGAGCATCTCCTTCTCCCAGGCCAGGAGCCGCAGGTGCTCCTCGTGGGCGTCCTCCGGGCGGCAGTAGGAGAACATCTCGACCTTGTCGAACTGGTGGACCCGGATGATCCCCCGGGTGTCCTTGCCGTACGACCCGGCCTCGCGGCGGAAGCAGGACGACCATCCGGCGTAGCGCAGCGGCAGCGACGCCCGGTCGAGGATCTCGTCGGAGTGGTAGGCCGCCAGCGGCACCTCGCTGGTGCCGACCAGGTAGAGGTCGTCGGCCTCCAGCCGGTAGACCTCGCTCGCGTGGGCGCCGAGGAAGCCGGTGCCGGCCATCGCCTCGGGCTTGACCAGCACGGGCGTGATCATCGGCGTGAAGCCGGCCTCGACGGCCTGCTGGATCGCCATGTTCAGCAGCCCGAGCTGGAGCCGCGCGCCGACGCCCTTGAGGAAGAAGAACCGGGCGCCCGAGACCTTGGCTCCGCGCTCGGTGTCGATCGCGCCGAGCAGCTCGCCCAGCTCGACGTGGTCGCGGGGCTCGAAGTCGAAGACCGGCTTCTCGCCGGCCTCCTCCACCACCACGTAGTCGTCCTCGCCGCCGGCCGGCGCGCCCTCCTCGACGATGTTCGGCACGGTCATGAGCAGCTCGTCGAGCTCGCTCGCCAGCGCGGCGGCCTCGCCCTCGGCCGCCTTCACCTGCGCGGCCAGCTCCTTCGCGCGGTCGAGCAGCGCCTGGCGCTCGTCTCCGGACGCGCGGGACACCGACTTGCCGATGCTCTTCTGCTCGGCGCGCAGCGACTCGAAGTTGTTGAGCGCGGCACGGCGGCGCTCGTCGAGCGACAGCAGGGTCTCCACGACCGAATCGTCCTCGCCGCGGACGCGCTGCGACGCCCGGAGCCGGTCAGGGTCCTCACGAAGGGTTCGCAGGTCAATCACGGCTCAAAGGCTACCGGAGCCGGTGTGGCTTCCGCCCGTCAAGCGCGACCGGCGCGGATCTTCGCGAGCCAGTCGGCGGCCTCGGCGAAGTCCGCGTCCGCCGTACCCTCCTTGATCTGCGTGAGAACCCGGTCGGCGCGCGGATAGCTGCCGAGGAAGCGCACGTCGTCGCAGAGCCGGTGCAGGCCGGCGACGGCCTCCCCGACGCGGGCGTCGGCGATATGGCCCTCGAGATCGAAGTGGAAGAAGTAGCGGCCGATGCCGTCCCCGGTGGGACGCGACTCGATGCGGGTCAGGTTGACTCCGCGGACCGCGAACTCGCTCAGCATCTCCAGCAGCGCGCCCGGGTGGTCGTCGCGGAGGAAGGCCACGAGCGAGGTGCGGTCGGCTCCGGTGGGCTCGGACAGCCGCCCCGGGCGGTTCACCTTGATGAACCGGGTGACGGTGTCGGAGCGATCGCCGATGTCCGAGGCGATGGCGTCGAGCGCGTAGTACTCCCCGGCGATGGCCGGGCTGATCGCCGCGTCGTACGGAGACTCGGGAGAGGCGACCTCCTGCGCGGCGGCGGCCGTCGACGACGCCGCGACCACGACGGCGCCGGGCAGCTCACGCTCGATGTATCCACGGCACTGGGTGTGGGCCGCCGGGTGGGTGATGACCCGCTTGATCTGTCCCAGCTCGGTGCCGGGCCGCACCAGCAGGGAGAACTCGACCGGAAGCAGCCACTCGCCGGTGATGTGGAGCGGCCTTCCCCCGGCCAGCTCGTCGAGGGTCTGGGTGATCGCCCCCTCCACCGAGTTCTCCAGCGGGACGACCGCGCCGTCCGCCTCGCCGTCGCGGGCGGCGTCGAGCGCGGCTCCGACGTTGGCGCAGGGCAGGCGCTCGGCGTCCGGCTCCAGGAGTCGCAGGGCCGCCTCACAGAAGGTGCCCTGAGGCCCCAGGTACGCGAGCTTCGACATGTCCTCAAGAGTATCCGCAGGTTCGTGTGGCGAGCATGCGAAAAACGCTCCCTGTGGACAAACTCCACGATCACGCTTGCCCTGGGGACGGCCCACATCGGCGCCGGTCAGCGGGGAAGGCCGCGTCAGCGGGGGGCAGGTACGCCCGTGGGGGACGCGGCACGCCCTCGGGGGGCACCGTGCGTCAGCGGGGGGCGCCGTGCGTCAGCGGGGGACGCGGCGCGGCTCGGCCTCGGGCCCGATGCCGAGTCTGGCGGCCCACACCGCGTGCTCCTCCTCCGGCGACAGCGGCTGCACTCCCTTGCCCCCGCGTACGGCACGGGCGTACGTGCGGGTCTCGGTGCGTCCGTTGATCGACGTCAGCACGATCCCGTCGCCGAAGCCGTTGATGAGCGCGACCGAGAACGACAGCCTGCCGGTCATCTCGTCGAGCGCGTCGTACCGGTACAACGCCACGTCGCGGATCGCCCTGCTGTCCACCTGGCCCTCGACGCCCTCGACGACGGCCCGCCGGGCGAGGACGTCCAGGCACTCCCGCACGCTGCGGCGGGCGGCCCGCAGCGCGATCAGACCGACGGCCACACCGGTCGCACCCGCCAGGACCCCGGCCATTTCCACAACGGTAACCAGCACGGCACCGAGCGTAATGAGCCGGTCAAGTCGCCGCAGCGGGAACGGCGACAGCGGTCCGCCGTCGCGGCAGCCAGGAGCCGAGGAGCCAGACCAGGCCGATCGCGCCGAGCCCGAACGCGTTCTGCACGATCTTGCCCGCTACCGGGCTGAGCACGGGGATCTCCAGCGCCTTGAGCGCCACTCCCCACCACGGGATGGGCAGCACGTAGAACAGCCACACGCCCGCCGCGACCAGCAGCCGGACCGGATCGCGCCCGGAGCCCGCGAGGGCCGCGAGCACGACCACGACCCAGGCGATGTGGTGGATCCAGGCCACCGGCGACAGCAGCACCGCCATCAGCCCGGTGAGCGCCACCGCGGTCGTCACGTCGCCGTCCAGGTGGGCCCGGCGGGCGCGGCGGAAGCCGTACCAGCCGATCGCGGCGACGGCGGCGAGCCAGGCGACCGAGGTCAGCCAGCCGGGCAGGTAGAGCCTGAGCAGCATGCCGCGCAGCGACTGGTTGGTGGTGGCGGCGTTGGCGCCCAGCCGCTCGGAGTCGAGCAGCGCCCCGAACCAGAAGTCCCGGGCGTCGTCGAAGATCACCAGGAACGGCAGCAGCGTGAGCAGGGCGGCCGTGAACACCGCCATGAGGAAGGCCCTGCGCTGCGCCGTGTCGCCCTCCCGGGGCGGGAACGCGGTGATCGCCAGGTAGACGAGGAACACGCCGGGAGTGAGCTTCACGGCGGTCGCGAGGCCGATCAGCATCCCGCGCGGCCACCACGGCCTGCGCGCCACGCAGTCCAGCAGGCACAACGCCAGGAGGAACAGATCCACCTGGCCGAACCTGAACTGGTCCCTGATCGGCATGAGATACGTGCACGCGACGCACAGCACGGCGAACAGCAGCGGCGCGGCCAGGGCGCCGCGCACGCCGTCCAGGAAGGCCCGGAAGGCGTGCCGGACGGTCACGGCGAGGACGGCGACGATGGCGGCCGTCCACACCCACTGAGCGACCGGCCACGACATCAGGGCGAGCGGCACCGCCAGCATGGCGGCCACCGGCGGGTAGGTGAACGGCAGCAGCTGGGGAGCCGGCGTGATCACGTCGTAGACGGGCAGGCCCCGCAGCAGCGCCCAGCCGCCCGTACGGTAGACGTCCAGGTCCACCAGACGCTGGTCCTCCGGATTGGTCAGCCAGTAGGCGATCAGCGGCGCGGCCGCGGCGGCCACCGCCACGAGGGCGAGCGCCCATGCCCAGGCGAGCCGGCGGGCCCCGGCGATCCGGCCAGTCGTCATGATTAGGCAGGTTACCGTGGAGGACCGCGGCCACAGCGTCGTCGATCACGAGGGAGCGCGCGACAGTGCCACCTGGTTCAGCACCGGGTCCGGCGGGCCCGGCGATCCGGGCCTCCGGCCGGCCGGGCGGCTCGCCGTGGCCCTCGAACACGGCCCGGGTCCCCACGGCCCAAGCCACCACGGCCCGGGTCCCCACGGCCCAGACCACCACGGCCCAGACCACCACGGCCCAGACCACCACGGCCGGGCGTCGCCGCGCGCCGGCCGTGCCCGGCCGTCCCGGCGCCCGGCGTGGTGCGCTTGCGAAGGTCTTCGCGTCGCTGCTGATGCTCCTCGTCGCGGCCCTCGTCCTGCCCGCCGCCCCCGCGTCGGCTTCGGGGCACGCCACCGCCGCAGGACAGGCCACCGCCGCACAACAAGCCACCGCCGCAGGACAAGCCACGGTGACGGGCCGGGTCGTGCTGATCGGGGTGCCCGGGCTCCGCTGGGACGACCTCGACCCGCGGCGGACGCCAGCGCTGTGGGATCTGGCCGGTCGCGGCTCCAGCGGGTCGCTGTCCACGAGGGCCGTCCCTCCGGAAGGGCTGCCGGTGACCTGCCCGGCCGCCGGATGGCTCACGGTGTCCGCGGGCCAGCGTGCGGGGGCTCCGGGCCCGGGCTGCGCGCCGCTCCCCGGACCCGTCGGCGCCGCCGGCGGCACGGCGACGATCCCGGACTGGTCCGAACTGGTCGCCGTGCAGCAGGCCGGCCCTTTCAAGGCCCGGCTCGGGCTCCTCGCCGACGCCGTGACCGCCGCCGGAGGACGGATCGCGGCCATCGGCCCGGGGGCGGCTCTGGCCGCCGCCGACTCCTCCGGCAGGGTCGCGACGTACGCCGCGACGCCCGCCGCGCTGCCCGACCTCACGCCGTACGCCCTCGTCGTCGCCGAGGCGGGGGAGATCACCGGCGCCGGAAACGGCGGGCAGGCGCGCCGGGCGGCCGTGAACGCGGCCGACCGGACCGTCGCGGAAGTGCTCGCCAAGGTGCCCGCCGGTTCGGCCGTGCTCGTGGCAGGGCTGTCCGACTCCCCCGGCCGCGGCGAGGGCTCCACCGCCCACCTGCACGTCGCGATCGCCGCGGGCGGGCCGTACGGGCACGGGTGGCTGACCGCCGCCTCGACCCGGCAGCGGGCGCTGGTCACGATCACCGACGTCACGGCGACGGTCACCCACCTGCTCGGGGTCCCCACTCCCGAGGGCGCGGTCGGCAGGGCCTGGACGGGCGACGACGCGATGCCGCCCGTGGCCGAGGCGGCCCGCGAACTCGCCGACGCCGACCTGGCGAGCCAGATGCTCCGGGAGGTCAGGGAGCCGTTCTTCATCACACTGGTCGCCGCGCAACTGCTCTTCTACGCCCTGGCCGCGGTCGTGGTCAGGCGCCACCGGAGGATGCTCACCACCACGCGGGTGGTGGCGACGGTCAGCGGCGCGCTCCCGGTGTCGATCTTCCTGGCGCAGCTCGTGCCGTGGTGGGGCTTCGCGCACCCGATGCCCGCCCTGCTCGGCACGATCCTGGCCTTCGCGGGCCTGGTGGCGGGGCTCGCGTACGCCGGGCCGTGGCGCCGCCACCTACTGGGGCCGCCGGCCGTGGTCGCCGCGGTCAGCTCGCTCGCGCTCCTCGCCGACGTGGTGACGGGCTCGCGGCTGCAGGTGAACGCCGTGGCCGGGTACGAGCCCGTGACCGGCGGCCGGTTCTACGGCTTCGGCAACATGGCCTTCGCCGTCTACTCGACGGGCACGATCCTGCTCCTGGCGGCCGTCGCCCACGCGCTGCGCCGCCGGCCGAGGCTCGCCGTGGCCGTCTGCACGGCGTACGGCCTGCTCGCGATCGCGGGGGACGGCTGGCCGACGTGGGGCGCGGACTTCGGCGGGGTGCCGTCGTTCGTGCTGGGCGTCGCGGTGTGCGTGCTCATGGCCGCGGGCGGGCGGGTGTCGGTCCTCCGGCTCGGGCTGGTCGCCGTGGCGGGGGTCGTGCTCATCGCGCTGATCGCGGTGCTCGACTGGCTGCGGCCCGCCGACCGGCGTACCCACCTGGGGGCCTTCGTCCAGCAGCTCGTCACCGGCGAGGGCGGTTCGGTCGTCGGGCGCAAGCTCGGGGCGATGCTCCACACGCTGGGCAACCTGCCGCTGACGCTGCTGTCGCTGGTCGCGCTGGCGTTCCTGTTCCTCGTGCTGGCCCGGCCGTCGCGGTGGGGCGCCTCCGCGCTCAGCCTGGCGTACGAACGGGTCCCGGAGTTGCGGGCCGGGCTGATCGGCGCGCTGACCGCGGCGTTCGCCGGGTTCCTGATCAACGACTCGGGGATCGCCATCCCGGCGATGGCCCTGACGGTCGCGGTGCCGCTGGCGCTCGCGGCGTCCGTACGCGCGCTGCAGACCGCGCCGCCCACCACAGCAGCGCGATCGTCAGCGCCAGCAGGAGCGACGGCGCCACCCAGGCCCTGACCACGTCGACGAGCCAGCCCAGGTCGCGCGGCTGATCCGCCTGGCGCGCGGGCAGGTAGGCCAGCGAGAGCACGGCGAGCCGGGCGACCAGGAACGCCTCCAGGCCCGGCCAGGCGACCAGGGCCAGCAGCGCGAACCCCAGCCCGTCGTACCAGGGCAGCGCGTACGGCGTGGCGAACAACCAGGCCACGGCGACGGCGAGGGCGACCACCGGCCCCTCGCGGTCCGCCGCCGGGCGTCCCCGCAGCAGGAGGACGGCGAGCACGGCCAGCAGGAGCAGCGACCCGGCCTGGATCCACGCCCGGTAGGCTCCGGGGCCGGACAGCGCCTGCAGCGCCCTCTGTGCGAGCTTCCACGGCGTGGCGAGCGAGACCGACTTGCTGGCGTTCAGCAGCTGGTCGAGCGCGTGGGGCCCGGCCAGCAGATAGGCCACGAGCACGGTCAGCGCCGCCAGCCCGGCGACCAGGGCGAGCCGCCGCGGGTTCCTGCGCAGCTCCCACGCCGTGCCCAGCGCCACCAGGCCCACGGTGGCCTTGACCGCGACGCCCAGGCCGAGCGGCACACCCCTGCGGGCGGTCAGCCCGGCCACGACGAACGCGATGGCCACGGTGTCGAGGTGCATCCCGGCCACGAGCTCGTAGACGACCAGCGGGTTGGCCGTCCACAGCAGGGCCGCGCGGCGCTGCCGTACGGGGTCGCCGGCGGCGGACCGGTGGAGCAGCAGGCCGGTGGCGATGAACGCGGCGGCGTTGACCAGGGCCATCACGAAGACCGTCAGCCGGACCGACTCGCCTCCCGCGTGGCTTGCCAGCGCCTGCACGGCCGTCGCGACCGGGCCGTACACGCTGGGTGTCCTGGTCCACTCCTCCACCCGGCCGACGACGGGATCGGCGGGAAGGTCGGCGGGCACGGTCACGTACGGGTCGAGGCCGAGGGCCGCCATCCGGCCGTACGCCGCGTAGTTGAGGTGATCAGCCGACCCGGAGGGCGGCAGGAACGCGAGGACCACGGCGGCGGCGCACCCGGCGACGACCAGCGTGCGCGCCCGCGGCATCCGGTCGGGGTACGCGAGACCGGCGGCCAGGCCCATCGCGCCGAGCACGAGCGCCGCGGCGGCCAGGGCGACGACGAGGTGGCCGCCGGGCGCGAGGCCGAGGGAGTAGGGAGGCTGCCACGGCCGTCCGGGCAGTGCGGGCACCATCGCGGACGGCCCTAGGGCGCCGATCGTGATCGTGTGGTGGATCGACAGGCCGCCGGCGGCCGGGGCCAGCCGGGCGGCGGTCCGTGCGCGCCCCCGAGAATCCACCCGAGAATTCCACCACATCGGCCCGCGACGTCGGCGAAGTCACCGGTCCGGGCCTCCCGGGCGCACGGGCCGCCACAGCGGGTCAGCGGCCCGAAGCAACAGCGCGGCCCGGCGGCGCGACTCACCAGCGCGGCCCGTCCCAGCGGCGCGGCGGCCCGCAAGCGACAGCCCGTCCCAGCGGCCCGCAAGCAACGGCGCGACTCAGGGGCCCAAAGCAACACCGCGACTCGACAGCGCGGCCCAGCGGCCCGACGCAGCGGCGCGGCTCAGCGGCGCGGCGGGCGGAGGGCGGAGCGCGCCTGGCCCACGGCGGGCTCGCGAGCGGCGAGGGCCAGGCCGACGTCGCGGAGCTGCCGGGCTCTGTGCAACTGGGAGCGCCAGTCGGTGCCGGTCGCCCGGTGCGCCATCTCGACCTCGACCTCGACCACCCGGAAACCCTTCCTGAGCAGGTCGACGGTCAGGCCGGTCTCGACGCCGAAACCGTGCGCGAGCGGCCGGCCCGCCTCGAACGCGGCCCGGGTGAGACAGCGCTGCCCGTTGAGCGGCTGGGTCGCCTCCCAGCCGGTGAGCCGCTTGATGCCGTCACGGGCCAGCCGTACGACCATGCCGTGCCCGCCGAGCTTGACCCTGGTCATGAACGCCGCGATGGTCATGTCGGCCTCGCCGTCGCGCACCGGCGCGATCAACGGGAGGGCCGCCGCCGCCGTCTCGCCCAGGTCGGCGTCGAGGAACAGCAGGTGCCGAGGATGCTCCTCGTCGAGGAGGCGCACCGCCTCGGCCCCGCTCTCCATCGCCGCGGCCTTGCCCCGGTTGCGGCTGTGCCGTACGACCCGGGCGCCCGCCGCCCTGGCCGCCCGGCCGGTCTCGTCGGACGAGCCGTCGTCGACCACGACCACGAGATCCACGCCGGGCAGCTTCAGGGCGGCGGTCACGGTGGCGCCGATCCGGTCGGCCTCGTCCTTCGCCGGGATCACCACCGCGGTGTCCGGCTCGGGCACTGCCATTTCCCCCATGCGCCTAACCCTGGTGCTCGGCCGTGAGCAGATCGGCGGGCACCGTGTCGTGCACGGTGAACACCGAGTCCAGCCCGGTGACCTGCAAAATCTTGCGTACCGCCGGTCTCGGTGCCGCCACCTCCAGCGTGCCGCCCCGCTCGCGCAGCCGCTTGAGCGCCGACAGCAGCACGTTCATGCCCGTGGAGTCGCAGAACTCCACTCCGGACATGTCGATGACCACCCGGTCCGGCCCGGTCTCCAGCAGGCGGGTGAACTCCGCCTGCAGCCGGGGCGCGGTATACAGGTCGATTTCGCCGAAGACAGCCATGACGGCCTGACCGGCGTGGGATTGCGTCGCGACTTTGAGCTCCACGAGGCGCACACTAGCGTCGTCCCGGCCCCGGGTCACGCTCCATCGGATTCGTCGAAGAGTCGTCCGCCCTTTGTCCCCGATTCCGGCCCCATGTAAACGGCGAGTGCGCGAAGCTTGACGCTATGCGACACCGGCGTCGCCGGATGGAGGGCCCGGAACCTCCGCGTCTTGGTCGTCACTTCGCAAAGGAGGGCGGGCGCCGAGCACAGCGGGCCCGAGATCAGATGAACACTGAGATACCCGAGGATCCCCACCGCCGCGTGCTGCGCGAGCATCTGGAGACCATCCAGGTGCGCACCGAGAAGGCCTCGTCGTGGCGCGAGGCGGCCGAGCCGCTGCGCGGCCTGGTCAACCGCGAGGGGTACGTCCCGGTCAGCGCCCGCCTGGCGGCCGAGGACCTCGACTTCCTCGCCGAGGCCCGCGAGGAGCTGCTGTGCTTCTCCGAGCTCGGCATCCGGCTGCTCGACCTGCATCAGCCCAGGGACGCGGGCGGCATCTCGAGCGACCCGGCCAACCCCATCCTGCGGTGCCGGAGCTGCATGTGGCGCTGGCCCTGCCCCACGTTCCGGGCCATGACGGAGGCGTTCGCCCCGCGCCGCCGGGAGGCCGCTCCCGACATCCCCCCGTGGCGCGGCCAACTGGAGCACCAGGGCGAACCGTGACCTCGCCGACCTGCGCTTTCCTGCGGCTTCTCCCGGCGCCAAGAGCCGGCGAAGTCGTCGTTAAGCGACCGCCATGGAGGCGCTCCTAACTTCCCCTGTGTAAGGGCCGGCGTACGGAGGCGGACGCCGGCCGACACAGAAGAGGACCGCGAAGCCCGGACGTGGAAGGGCTTTCAGGTCCTGGATGGGGAGAGCGTCATGAAACTGGTCTACAAGGTCCTGGCCTCGCTGGTCGCCGCCGAGGTCGCCGTGCAGGCGATGATGGTCGTCCTCGGCGACGCCGGCCTGTTCAAGTACGTCGAACAGGGTGGCGTGATCGACAAGGCGACCGCGGAGAGCGGGGGGATCCAGTTCCCCGAGTTCTTCGCCTTCATGGTCCACGGCGTGAACGGGATGATGGTCATCCCCGTGATCGGGCTGCTCCTGCTGGTCTCCTCGTTCTTCGCCGAGATCCCCGGGGCGGTCAAGGGGGCGGCCCTCGTGGTCCTGCTCGTCGTGGTCCAGGTCTCCCTCGGTCTCCTCGGTCACCAGATCCCCGCCCTGGGCGCCCTGCACGGCCTGAACGCACTGCTGCTGTTCAGCGCGGCCGTCCACGCCGCACGCCGTGGCCGCCGGACGGACGCGAGCGTCCCGGACCGGTCGCACGCCCGTGTCGAGACCGTCGTCTGACGACGATCCGATGGACAGGACTCGCCGCCGCGGCGCCCGCCTGCGCCTCGCCCTGGCGGGCGCCGCGACTCTCGCCCTGCTCGGCCCTCCGATCTGGCTCTGGCAGGACAGCCTCATGCCCGGTACGTACTCCGTCATGGACATGGGGTACGCCGACCACGGCGGCGCCCTGACCCACGTGGCCGGCACTTCGGAGCACGCAGAGCACACACAGCACGCACAGCACAGCACCGGACACAGCACCGGGCACGGTGCAGGACACAGCGCAGGGCACAGCGCAGGGCACAGTGCCGGAGACAGTGCCGGAGACAGCGCCGGCCACACAGGGCACAGCACGCCGGCGCGCAGCCTGACGTCGTTGACCGCGGATCCGGGCCGCGCGGCCGACGTCGCGGTCACTCTGGTCGCCCGCAAGCAGCGGTTCCGGCTGCCCACCGGCCGCTCGGTGGACGGCTACACCCTGAACGGCACCTCGCCCGGCCCCGTCATCCACGCGACGGTCGGACAACTGGTGCAGGTCCGCCTGGTGAACGAGTCGGTGCCGGACGGCGTCACGCTGCACTGGCACGGCGTCGACGTGCCCAACGCCGCCGACGGAGTCGCCGGTGTCACCCAGGACGCGGTCCGCGTGGGCGGGTCGTTCACCTACCGCTTCGTCGCCGGTCAGGCCGGCACCTTCTGGTACCACTCCCACCAGGTCTCCCACGAGCAGGTGCGCCGCGGCCTGCTGGGCGCCCTCGTGGTCGCCCCGGCGCGCCCGCCCGCCGGCGTCGTCGACGTCGTGGCGCTGATGCACCTCTACGACGGAGCCCGCACGATCAACGGCCGGGAGGGCGACGTGCGCGCCGAAGCCCGCCCCGGCGAGCGGGTGCGTGTGCGGGTGATCAACACGGAGAACGGCCAGACACCCGTATGGGTCGGCGGAGCCCCGTTCCGGCTCGTCGCCGTCGACGGCACCGACCTGCACGAGCCCGCACCCGTGCGGGACACCGCCGTGCCGGTCACGGCGGGTGGCCGCGCCGACATCGAGGTGACCATGCCCGAGGACGGCTCGCCGGTGCGGGTCCACGTCGGCGGCCCGGCCGGCGTCGTGCTCGGTTCGCGGTCGTACGACGTGCCCGCCGTCCCCCGGCCCGCGGTCACACTCGACCTGCTCTCCTACGGCACGCCTGCCCCGCTGGGGCTCGACGCCGACCGGCCCGACCGGCGGTTCGACTACGAGATCGGGCGCCGCCCCGGCTTCCTGGACGGGCGTCCCGGGATCTGGTGGACGATCAACGGTCACATGTTCCCCGACGTGCCGATGTTCGTCGTCGCCGAGGGCGACGTGGTGCGGGTGCGCATCGTCAACGACAGCGGCGAGCCGCACCCGATGCACCTGCACGGCCACCACGCCGTGGTGCTGAGCCGGGACGGCGTACGGGCGACGGGCAGCCCGTGGTGGGTGGACTCGCTCGAGGTCGGCGCCGGCGAGACGTACGAGATCGCCTTCGTGGCCGGCAACCCCGGCATCTGGATGGACCACTGCCACAACCTGCCGCACGCGACCGAAGGTCTCGTCGCCCACCTCATGTACGAAGGGGTCACCACGCCGTTCACCGTGGGCGGGACCGCCGCGAACGAGCCGGAGTGAGCCTCAGGCCAACGGCAGTGTGATCTCGAAGCGGCAGCCGGGACCCTCGTTGACCACGCCGATCCCGCCGTCGTGGGCCTCCACGATGCCGCGCGCGATCGCGAGGCCGAGCCCGGCGCCGCCGTCGGGGCCCGGCGTTCGCGCCGCCTCGCCGCGGAACGCGACGTCGAAGACCCGGGGAAGGTCCTCCTCCGGGATGCCGCCGCAGCCGTCGAGCACGGACAGGCGGGCGGTGGTCCCGTCCGCCGTCGCCCGCACGACGACCGTTCCCCCGGCGGGCGTGTGACGGATCGCGTTCACCACCAGATTGCGTACGGCCCGGCCGAGCTGCCCGGCGTCGGCGTGGACCGGGACGCGCGGATCCGCCTCCCCGGTCAGGCGCACGCCCCCGGCGCGGGCGAGCGGCTCGACGGCGGCGAGGGTGTCCGCGACGAGGTCGCCGAGCCCCGTGCGGGTGAGCGTGGGCCGCAGCGCGCCCGCGTGGATCCGCGACAGCTCGAACAGGTCCTCCACCATCCCGGCGAGCCGGTCGACCTCCACCCTGATCTGGACGTGATAGCGCTTGACGGTCTCGGGGTCGTCGGCCACCCCGTCCTCCAGCGCCTCCACCATCGCCCGCATGCCTGCCAGGGGGGTGCGCAGGTCGTGGCTGACCCACGCGACCAGTTCGCGCCGCGCGCTCTCCAGCGCCCGCTCGCGCTCGCGGCCCAGCCGCAGCCGCTCGTACGCCTGCTCCAGCGCGGTGCTGATGGTCTGCAGCTCGGCCGGGAGCGGCGTGGGCGGCGGGACGAACCGGCCGGAGGGCGGCACGCTCTCCAGCGCGCCGACGAGGCTCCTGCTGGCGCGCACCACCGTCCGGGCGTTCACCAGAGCGACCCCGAGCCCCACCAGGCCGCCGATGCCGACGACGGTGAGCACGATGTTCTTCGGCCGCCCGTCGATGATCATGGCGAGCGTGATGGCGACCACCCCGGCCAGCGTCGCGGAGACCGTCACCGCCGCCACGACCGCGAGCATCACGCCGATCGACCGGCGGCGCAGCGCCCGCAGCAGCGCCAGGCCGAGGGCCGCGATGACGAGACCGAGCCCGGCCGCGACCGCGACGATCTGGACGATCACGACAGCGGTTCGTAGCGGTAGCCGACGCCCCAGACCGTCACGATCCGGTGCGGGTCGGTGGGGTCGTCCTCGATCTTCTCCCGCAGCCTGCGCACGTGGACCGTCACGGTGGAGGAGTCGCCGAACGACCAGCCCCAGACCTGGTCGAGCAGTGCCGTACGGCTGAACGCCTGGCGGGGGTTGCGCAGCAGGTAGACGAGCAGGTCGAACTCGCGGGCGGTCAGGGTGATCTCCTTGCCGCCCAGGCGCACCTCGTGGGCGCCGACGTCGACCACCAGGTCGCCGTCGCGCAGCACGCCGGTGCCGGTGGGCACCAACGCGCCCCGGGCCCGCCGCAGCACGGACTGCACGCGCAGGGCCAGCTCGCGCGGACTGAACGGCTTCGTCACGTAGTCGTCCGCGCCGGTCTCCAGGCCGACCACCCGGTCCATCTCCTCGCCGAGGGCGGTCAGCATGATCACCGGCACGGGCCGGCGCTCCCGCAGCTTCCGGCAGACCTGCAGGCCGTCGAGCTTGGGCAGCATCAGGTCGAGAACCATCAGGTCGGGCGGGTCGGCCAGGGCCCGGCGCAGCGCCTCGGCGCCGTCGCCCACGCACTCGACCTCGTGCCCGTCGCGTTCCAGATAGCGGGCCACCACCTCGGCGACGGTGGGGTCGTCTTCCACCACCAGGACGCGGGCGGGATTCTGGGACGTTCTCGAGGAGGGCACGTCCCCACGGTAAGTCCGCCGGGCGGCCCGGCGAAGCGCCGTCATCGCCCCGTAAGAACCCGCCGCTCGCGGCGGCCGTCGCGCTTCGAGGAGACGCGGTAATCGAGTGGAGTCTACGCCGCATGCGGCGCAGGCAGCCGATGGGACCGCAAGGGGCCGCCGGAGGAGCCATGACGTTCTGTCGACGAACTGCCGCCGAACGCGATGATTCACGTGAAACCTCATGAATCACGGGTATGCGAACCGGTTCTGGATCAGGGGTGTGGCTGCCGGATGCCGCCCGTCGCGAGCGCGGATCCAGGTGGACGTATCGCGAGGCCGAGGACGGCCGACACGATCAAGCTCGCGGTTGTCGGTCCCACCGCGTACCTTGTGGCTATGGCCCGTACCGTACTGACCGTACTGGGGATCCTCCTGGCCCTCTGGCTGGTGTTCGGATTCGTGATCCCCGCACTGTTCGCGACGCTGAAGTTCCTGCTGATCATCGGCATCATCGCCCTCGTCGCCGTGGTCGTCGTCACCGTCGTCGGGAAGCTGTCCCGCTGAGGTGAACGCGCTCCTGGCCGCCATCGGATCGCTCCTCTGGCTGCTGGCCGAGTTGGCCGCCGGGTCCCCGAGCCCCGGCGCGCTGACCACGGTCGGCCTGGCCGGCGTGGCCGTCCTGGTGTTCGCCTGGATGCTCTGCCGGCTGACCGGCGTCCCCCTTCTGCGCCGGGGGCCGGGCAGGCCGTCGTACAACGGTGAGACGGCGATGGTCAGGTTGCGTGATCCCGGCACGCCTGGCCGTCCCCGTCCCCGCGCACCATCAGGAAGCCCCGCGCTCGTCTGACCGGAGATCCAGCCGGACGAGCGCTTTCGTCATGCCCTCATCCACCGGCAACAGGTCACAGACGAAAGGCTTCCCATGTTCGACTTCGTGCTCGACCCCGCCTACCGGCTCATCGACGCGCTCAGCCACCTCACCGGCGCCGGACTCGCGATCGTCCTGGTCACCCTCGCCGTACGGCTGTCGCTGCTGCCGCTGAGCGTCCGCGTCGCGCGGGCGCAGCGGATCCGCATGCGGCTCGCACCCCAGGTGGACGGGCTGCGCACGCGGTGGAAGAACGACCCGCAGCGGCTCCTGCGCGAGGTCGACGCGTTGTACGCCAAGGAGGGCGTCGGCCAGCTCACCGGCTATCTCCCGGCGTTCGCGCAGTGGCCCTTCTTCACGGTGACCTACCGGCTGTTCACGGCGGCCGTCATAGCGGGGCACCCGAACCTGCTGCTGGCCCAGAGCGTGCTCGGCGTGCCGCTGGGGGAGCACCTCGCCGCCGTGCTCGCCGGGGCGGGCCTGCTCAGCCCCGCCGCCGGGGTGTTCGCCGCGCTGCTCGCGCTGCTCGTGGTCGTGGCCGTGATCGCCGCCCGCAGGGTCGAGCCCACCGCGCCGATGCGGCGCCTGGCGGTCCTGATGCCGTTCTGGACCGTGCTCGCCGCGGCCTTCCTCCCGCTCGCGGCGGGCGTCTACCTGCTCGTGAGCAGCGCCTGGACGACGGCCGAGCGGGCCGTGCTCTACCCACGCGCGGCCTGACCCGGGATCGGTGGAATGTCGGCGGCCATGATCGGTGACATCTCGATAGCGACCTGGGCGGCCTGGGACGACGGCCAGGAGGACCTGCGGGCGCTCCTGGCCGCCTACCACCTGCGGACCGAGGCCGAGAAGGGCGTCCCGGTGGCCGACGCCACGCGCCTGCCCGAGCGCTACCGGGCGGAGGTCGAGAACCCGGGCGCGGCGTTCGCTGACGACGTCGTGCTGGTCGCGCGGCGCGGCGACGCCGCGGTCGGCTGCGTGGTGCTCGCGGCGCCCGCCGGCGGACGGGCGGAGATCAAACGCCTGTGGGTGGACCCGGACGAGCGGGGCAGGGGCGTGGCCGCCGCGCTCGTCCGCGCCGCGCTCTCCCGCGCGCACGCGATCGGCCTGCGGTCGGTACGGCTGTCGGTGTGGCGGTGGCGGACGACGGCGATCGCCCTCTACGAGCGGCTCGGGTTCACCGTCACCGCGTCGTGGGACTCCCGCGACGACCTGATCTGCATGGAGCACGCCCTCGGCCGGCCCTGAACCCCGGCCCTGAACCCCGGCCGTGCGCGGGGCGTGAGCGCGCCCGTCAGCCAACCTCGCGCAGCACCGGAATTTCGGACAGCTCGGCATGCCCATTCTGGTCAGGCCATGAGGCGGGCACGACGGCCCAGACGGTGGTCGCCTCCTCCTCGTGCCGGACCCCCCAGCGCTCGGCCAGGTACTCCACGATGCCGAGCCCACGGCCGCCGAGGGACGACAGCGTCGGGCGGCCCGCGCGGGGCTCCGTGTACGCGCCACCGTCGCTCACGGCCACCTCGACCTGCGAATCCGAGCAGATCCAGGCCACTTTGAGCCGTCCGCACGGGAGAGGGTGGGCGTGGCGCAGCGCGTTGCTCAGCAGTTCACTCATGATCAACACGACGTCGTCGACGGCGGAGGCGAGCAGCCCTGCGGTCGAAAGCTCGGCGCTCAGGCGCTGACGTGCGACGGCGACGCTCGACGGTGCGTACGGCAGCATCACGACGCTCGACGCACTCACCTCCCCCTTACCCCCGTATCTGCTGCACGAGCAACTACGACCGAAATGCCCCGCTCGCTCGGCCGGGAAACCGTGCCCCGCATCACAGCTTGTGCACATTGGACAATAGATCAGTCCTTAAGTGGTGACGCCACGCTCCGTTCTGTCCTGTCAGGATGAAGATTCCGCCGAGTTCAGCACCAGCCGCATCCGGGTTCCCCCACCGGATCGGGGCAACGCGGCGACGTCCCCGCCCTGGGCCCGGGCGAGGTTGCGCACGATGTAGAGCCCCAGGCCGACGCCGCCGAACCTGCGCCGGTTGCCGCTGTCGGCCTGGACGAACCGCTCGAAGATCCGTTCCCGGTCGCCCGGCGCGATGCCCACTCCCTCGTCGTCCACCACCAGCACGACCCGGTCGTCCTCCGGCCATGCCTCGACCCGGATCAGGCCGCCGTCGGGGGAGTACTTGAACGCGTTCTCCAGCAGCTGGGCCAGGAGGATGTCGGTGGCCAGGGCGTCGCCGTACACACGGGGGAGATCGGGCGGGATGTCCACCTCCAGCCGGTGCCGGTCCGACAGGACCGGCAGCCCGAGCGTCGCCGCGTGCACCCGGGCGGCCAGGTCGAAGGGCTCGACCCTGACCTTCAGCTCCTCCGCGCCCGCCCGCGCGCCGAGCAGGAGATGGTCCATGAGCTGCCCGAGCGAGCGGGCGCGCTCGGCGATCGTGTGGACCGCCGACCGCCGCTCCACGTCCGACAGGTGGTCCCAGCGGGAGTCGAGCGTGCTGGCGAAGCCGTGCACGATCGTGATCGGCGTACGCAGTTCGTGGCTGGTGGTGGCGAGGAACAGGTCCTTGGCCTCCTCCAGCTCCTTGGCCCGGGTCACGTCGCGGAAGTCGACGACGGTCTCCCCCGTCTCCCGGATCTCCGCGCACAGCACGTCGAGCCACCGGCCGGACGGGAGCTGGAAGGTCAGCTTCTCCCCCGGCGCCGGCAGCGGGAAGGGCGGCGGTCCACCGATCACCCGGTCCGCCGGGTGACCGGTCAGCTCGGCCGCGGCCGGGTTCCACCGCACGACCGCTCCCGTGCCGTCCAGCACCGCGATGCCGTCGGCGCTGGCGTCGAAGACCGCCCGCTCGTGAGCGCGCTGCCGCACCGCGTCCTGGTAGGCCGTCGCGTTGGCGACCGCGATGCCGGCGTGCCCGGCGAGCAGTTCGAGCAGTTCGAGCTCCAGATGACTCGCCTTACGCCGGGCGAACAACGCGTAGAGCGCTCCATAGGGACGCCCGCCGACGGCGGCGATGCCGACGGCGATCGTGTGCAGGCCGGGCAGGCGCGCCCAGATCAGGTCCGGGAAGCCCTCCGGGCCGGTCTCCAGCAGCACGGTCTTGCCGGTGCGCAGCAGCTTGGCGACCAGGCTCGTGTGCAGGTCGGCGGTGGCCCCGCGCAGCGTCTCGGGCAACCTGTGGACGCCGACCAGGCGCAGTCGGTCCCCCTCGATGGACACGAAACCGCCGGCGTCGGCGCCGGTCAGCTCGGTCAGGCTCGCGGCGATCCGGTCGAGCACGACGGGCAGGTCGAGTTCGGCGTTGATGTCGCCGACCACGTCGGTCAGCCGCCGCACCAGGCGGGCGCGGCGCACCATCCTCCCGTGCGCCGCGTCGTCGTCCTCGGCCGCGTGGTAGACGTTCACGTACCCCAGCAGGACGCCGCCCGGCGAGCTCAGCGCGCTCGTGTCCACCCGCAGGTCGAGCAGCCGCCCGTCGCGGTGGAGACGTTTGGTGGTCAGCGACACCCGGCCGCCCGCGCGTACGCGTTCGAGCACGGCGTTGTGCTCGGCCATCAACTCGTCGGGCACGATCGGCGCCCGCCTGCCGAGCAGATCGGCCGCGGGCCAGCCGAACATCCGCTCGGCCGCCGCGTTCCAGCTCAGCACGGCCAGGTCGCGGTCGAGCGCGACGATCGCGTCGGGGGAGCCGGCCAGGACCGCACGCGCGAGGCCCTCCTCGACGTCGCTCCCATGGAGATCCGCGCCGGAGCCGCCACCAGGCTCCATGTCGAATCCGCCCGCGAGCACGTCCGCGGCGTCAGCGATCTCGGGGGCGATGTCCGCCGCCCGGCCGTCCACGCTGCTGTCACCCACGCCCCCATCGTGCCTTCTTTCACGTTTTGATCTTGGCCTTTTCCGTCACCTCGCAACCGCTCCGATACGCTGCCTGCACGCGGAGAAGAGAAAGTGGGGCGCCCATGTCCACCGAGGACCTCGAAGCCCTGCTGCGCGTGACCTCACCGGGCTACGTCGGCGAGACCCCGCCCGAGGTCGCCTTCGGCACCACCGACGCGCCGGTGGGCCGCATGGTCCTCGCGGTGACCGCACGCGGCGTGCTGGCCTGCACCTACGAGGGTGAGCACGAGGTCTTCGCCCGCATCTCCCGCGCCGTCGGCTCGTTCATCGGACCCGACCCGCGCCGCCTCGATCCCCTCCGCAGGGAGCTCGACGCCTACTTCACGGGCAGGCTGCGCACCTTCTCCCTCTCCGTGGACCTGCGCCTGGTCACCGGCTTCAGCCGTACGGTGATCCAGCTCATGCCGGCCGTGCCGTACGGCAGCGTCACCACCTACCAGGACATCGCCGAGCGGATCGGGCGGCCACAGGCGCCCCGCGCGGTGGCCAACGCCCTCGCCGGCAACCCGGTCTGCCTGCTCCTGCCGTGCCACCGGGCCGTGGAGGGCCCCGGCGCGCTCGGCGGCTACGCGGGCGGCCAGCCGGCCAAGGAGCACCTGCTCCGCCTGGAGAACGCTCTCTAGTCACTCCAGCGCGCCGGCGTGAGGTCTCAGCGGCAGACCTCGCAGCACGCTCGACGGACTACGGCCTCTCGGCGCTCCACGGACGACGACGCGGACTTTTTCCCGACGCAGTGTTGGTATGTTTACCAACACTGCGTCGGCAAATCGCGGCGCTCATTCCCTTGCTTCGAAGGAGTGCCATGTTCCTGGCCTGGCGCGAGCTGGTCTTCGCCCGCGCACGCTTCGGCCTGATGGGCGGAGTCGTCGCCCTCATCGCGATCCTCGTCGTGCTGCTGTCCGGCCTCTCCTCCGGGCTCGTCAACGACGGCGTCTCCGGGCTCCAGCGGTTGCCCGTCACCGCGTTCGCCTTCGCCGAGGGCACCAAGACCGACTCCGCCTTCTCCCGCAGCACCGTCAGCGTGAACCAGGCCGAGGCGTGGAAGGGCCGCGACGACGTCGGCGACGCCGCGCCGTTCGGCAACATGCTGGTCAACGCCAAGGCCACGACCGCCGCCGGCACGCAGGTGCCGATCGACCTGGCCCTGTTCGGCGTCGACCCCGGCTCCTTCCTCGCCCCCGCCGTCTCCGACGGCACCGGACTCGGCGACCCCGACGGGATCGTGGTCAGCAAGACCGTCCTGGACGAGGGCGTGGACGTCGGCGACACCATCGTCATCGACCGCCTGGGCACCCGGCTCAAGGTCGTCGGCACCACGGGCGACCAGCGCACCTTCGGGCACGTCGACGTGGCGTACCTGCCGTTGCGCACCTGGCAGCAGGTGCACGCGGGCGCCGGGCCGGGGGACGAGGTGCGTGACGGGGCGTACGAGGAGGCCACGGCCATCGCTCTGCGCGCCCGGGACGGAGACCGGATCGACCTGTCCGGCGGCGACGCCGCGGCGGGCACCACGAGCATGACGCTCAAGGAGTCCTACAGCGCCTCCCCCGGCTACTCCGCCGAGACCTCCACGCTCACGCTGATCCAGGTCTTCCTCTACGCCATCTCCGCGCTCGTCGTCGGGACGTTCTTCACGGTGTGGACGATCCAGCGCAAGCACGAGCTCGCGGTCATACGGGCCATGGGCGCCTCGACCGGCTACCTCATGCGGGACACGATGATCCAGGCGACCGTCATCCTGACAGTGTCCACCGCCATGGGCTTCCTGCTGGGGGTGGGGGGCGGCACGCTGCTCACCACGACCCCCATGCCGTTCGCGCTGGAGGCGGCCCCGCTCGTCCTGGCCGCCCTGCTCCTCGTCGGCCTCGGCCTCGCCGGTGCCGCGGCGGCCGTGGGCCGCGTCGTCCGCGTCGACCCGCTCGCAGCCCTGGGAGGGCAACGATGACCACCGGCAGCTCCACGTCCCCCCATCCGGCCGCTCGCCGGGCCGGCGCCCAGGAACGCGGCGGCCTGCTGGTGGAAGGCGTCACCCTGACCCTCGGCGACGGCGACGCCACGGTCACCGCGCTCGACGACGTGCGTCTCGACGTGGCGTCCGGCGAGTTCGTCGCCATCGTGGGGCCGTCCGGCTCCGGCAAGTCGAGCCTGCTCGCCGTCGCCGGCGCGCTCACCACGCCGGACACCGGCCGGGTCCTGCTCGACGGCGTCGACATCTCCCGGGCGAGCGCCCGCGAGAAGGCGCGCCACCGGCGCGAACGGATCGGGTTCGTCTTCCAGTCCGGCAACCTCATCCCGGCCCTCACCGCGCTCGACCAGCTCCGCTTCGCACTCGACGTGGCGGGCAGGCGCGCGGGTGACGGTCACGACCCGCGAGAGCTGCTCGACCGGGTGGGCATGGGGCACCGC
>NZ_JBFAOO010000019.1:0-61994 GCF_040675265.1 Microbispora sp. NPDC049633 | reverse complement strand
CCGCGACTGAGCGTACTCACGGCCCGCGCCCCCCGCTGCCTGGCGGGGGACGCGGGCCCGTTAGTTTTGACCGGTGGCCGAGCTGCGTAATCACCCGGATCAGATGACCCGCTACGTTTTCGAGCGCAAGGTGCGCTTCGCCGACATCGACAGCTTGGGACACGTCAACAACGTCCGCTTCTTCGACTACCTCGAGGACGCGCGGGTGTCCATGCTGTGGGACCGGCCGCGCGAGGACGCCGGCCGCCGTCAGGACCTCGTGGTGGCCCGGCACGAGATCGACTACCGCCGGCCCCTGACCTTCCGTACCGACCCCGTACGTGTCGAGGTGTGGGTGACCGAGATCTCCAGAGTCCGCTTCACCCTGGCGTACGAGATCCGCGACGACGAGACGCTCTACGTCGAGGCGCGCACGATCATGGTCGCCTACGACGCCGGGGCCGCCCGTCCCCGCAGGCTCGACGGGGACGAACTCGCCTACCTCAAGCGGTTCTCCGCCCTGTCCTGAGGCCGGCGCCCCCGACGCCGATCACGCTCCGGGACAGGACCCCGCACCCGCACCCGCATGCACGGCGTCCGGCATCGGAACGCCGGCGACCGGCCGCGACGGCGAGGGCCCGCGGCCGGCCCCGGAACGTGGCGAGGTCAGCCCGCGAGCAGCCAGGCCGCGGTGTCGGCGGGCAGGGAGGTGCCGTCGAGCGGGCCGCTGGTGATCAGCACCTGGTCGTGGGGCGGCAGCGCGACCGCGCCCTCACCGCAGTTGATCACGCAGATGAGACGGCCTCGCCGGAACAGCAGCGTCTCCTCCGGCGACTCCAGCCAGGTGATGGCGTCGGGCAGGGTGCCGCGCAGCTCCCGCCGCGTCTGCAGCGCCCGCCGGTAGAACCACAGCGTCGAGGACGGGTCGGCCGCCTGACGCTCGGCGGTCAGGTCGGCCCAGTCCGCCGGCTGCGGCAGCCACGAGCCACCCGGCCCGAATCCGTACGGCGGCTCGGTGCCCGACCAGGGCAGCGGCACGCGGCAGCCGTCGCGGCCCGGCACCTCGCCGTTCGACCGCGCGAAGATCGGGTCCTGCCGTGACTCGGGTGGGAGATCGGTGACCTCGGGCAGCCCGAGTTCCTCACCCTGGTACAGGTAGGCCGATCCCGGCAGGGCGAGCATGGCGAGCAGCGCCGCCCGAGCCCGTGCCAGGCCGGCCCCCGGGTCGAGCGAACCCTGGCCGTAGCGGGTGACGTGCCGTACGACGTCGTGGTTGGACAGCACCCAGGTCGGCGAGGTGACGGCCTTGAGCGTGTCGTCGATGACCTTGCGGAAGGCCGTGGCCGACCAGGGGGCCTCCAGCCAGGCGAAGTTGAAGCTCTGGTGCAGCTCGTCCGGGCGCACGTACAACGCCAGGTCCTCGGCCGAGTCGGTCCAGACCTCGCCGATGGCGACGCGGGTGCCGGGGTAGGCGTCGAGCACCCGCCGCCACTCGCGGTAGATGTCGTGCACCTCCGGCCGGCTCCAGATGGGCGACTTCGCCCCGAAGCCCGGGTCCGTGTCGGGCAGCCCCTCCTCCTTGATCAGGCCCATCGCGACGTCGATCCGGAAGCCGTCCACTCCCCGGTCGAGCCAGAAGCGGAGGATGTCGAGGAACTCCTCCCGCACCTCGGGGTTGCGCCAGTTGAAGTCGGGCTGCTCGGGCGCGAACAGGTGGAGGTACCACTGCCCGTCGGGCGCCTGGGTCCAGGCCGGGCCGCCGAAGGTGGACAGCCAGTTGTTCGGCTCTCCGTGGCCGCTTCCGCCGCCCTCGGGGCCGCCGTCCCGGAACATGTACCGCTCGCGCTCCTGCGAGCTCCTGGGGGACGCCAGGGCCTTCTGGAACCAGGGGTGGGCCGACGAGCTGTGGTTCGGCACGATGTCCACCATCAGCCGCAGGCCGTGCGCGTGCGCGTCGGCGACCAGGTCGTCGAAGTCGGCCAGCGATCCGAACAACGGGTCCACGTCGCGGTAGTCGGCGACGTCGTAGCCGCCGTCGGCCATGGGGGAGGGGTAGAAGGGGGTCAGCCAAACAGCGTCGACGCCGAGCTCGGCGAGGTACGGCAGGCGGTCCCTGATTCCCGCCAGGTCGCCCGTACCGTCGCCGGAGGCGTCGGCGAAGCTGCGGACATAGATCTCATAGACAACGGCATCACGCCACCAGGGGGTTTTTTCCATGTGTCTTTGGCTGCCCGCTGCTTCCGTTGCTTAAGCGTTGACCATGCTGTGGGCGGCGTAGACGAGGTAGTCCCACAGCTGCTTCTCCAGCTCGGCCGGCAGCTCGAGGGAGCGCACGGCGTCGCCCATGTGCCTCAGCCAGGCGTCGCGTGCCGCGTCGTCGACGACGAACGGCACGTGCCGCATCCGCAGCCGGGGGTGGCCGCGCTGCTCGCTGTAGGTCCTCGGGCCGCCCCAGTACTGCATGAGGAACAGGCGCAGCCGCTCCTCCGCGCCGGTCAGGTCCTCCTCGGGGTACATCGGGCGCAGCAGGGGGTCGTCCGCGACGCCCTGGTAAAACCGGTGGACGAGCCGCTGAAAGGTTTCCTCGCCGCCGACTGCCTCGTAGAAGGACAAGGTCTGCTCGCTGGTCACGAATTCAGCCTAGGCCAGCTACCGATCGGTAATGTCAGGCGGCGAAGGTGAGGCTCTTGTCGTCGAAGGCGCGCTTCACCCGCAGGCGCAGCTCACGGGCGACCTCCAGGTGCCGCGCGGGCACGGTCTTCGCGGTGACGCGGAAGATGACGGACGAGCCCGACACCGACTCCAGGCCGAAGACCTGCGGCTCCTCGACGATGACCGTGTCCCGGTACTCCGGGTCCTCCCACATGTCGTGGACGATGTTCGTCAGCAGGTCGCGGACCGTCGCCACGTCGCTGTCGTACGGAACCGGGACGTCCACCAGGGCCCTCGACCAGCCCTGCGACTCGTTGCCGATGCGGGTGATCGTGCCGTTGCGCACGTACCAGACCTTGCCGTCCGCGTCGCGCAGGCGGGTGATGCGGAGCGTGACGGCCTCCACCGTGCCGACGGCCACGCCGGTGTCGATCACGTCGCCCACGCCGTACTGGTCCTCCAGCAGCATGAACATGCCCGCGATGAAGTCCTTGACCAGCTCCTGGGCGCCGAATCCGACCGCCACACCGATGATTCCGACACTCGTGAGCAGCGGCGCCAGTTCGACTCCGAGCTTCGCGAAGATCATCAGCGCCGCGGTGCCCAGGATCACGACGGACGCGAGGCTCCGCAGCACCGAGCCCATCGTCTCGGCGCGTGCCCGACGGCGCTCCGTCATGATCGCCGCGGCGGCCTCCGTGCTGGTCAGCACGGCCCTGCCGCGCAGCCGCTCCGGCAGTACGCCGACGCTGGCCCGCACGGTGAGCCGGGTGATCAGCCGGTGCACGACGTTCCGGATGACCAGCGCTCCGGCCAGGATGAGGGCGATCAGCAGCAGCACGTCCACGATGCCCGCCACCAGCTGCATCCAGGCCGGGAAGTCCTTCTCCGGGAAGGCGCTGTTCAGAACCGTGCAGAAGATGCCGTCGTTGTTCTCACACGCCTTCGCCACCTGCTGGCCGATCACATCGAGATCCGGCACGGTCGGCTCTGGACTGGGCGTCGCGGGTGACAGCGGCAACACGAGGTGGATCCCCCCTGGATCGGATCAACGGCAGGTCATGAACGTAGCCAATACTGCCGACTGATCCGGCCTCCGTCACATCGCCGGGGAAGACGGGAGCGCGTCCCGTCCGGGGCCGCGGAGGGCGGGCCGGACACGCTCCAGTGACGGTGTGGCAGGACGCGGGCGCGCACCCGGAAGCGTGCCCGTCGCCGTTCTCCAAGTGGGGGATCCCCCCGATCACCGTCCGGCCCCACCTGCTCGACGGGGCCGGACGGCGGTCCAAGGTGCCGGCGGGCCGGTCGGCCCGCCGGTCGTGCCGGAATGCGGACGGGTCGGGGCGGGCGGGACGCCGCAGCGTCGCCGTCGCGCCGGGGCGGCGCGACGGTGACGCTCCGCACCGGGCGTCCTGCCCGCCCCCTGAGGCCGCGGTGGATGCGGCGGCCCACGGCGACTGCGTTTTCACCGCGCTTTCACCTCGGGCCGCCGCCTTCCCCTACTCGCTCACCGCGGCGAGCACACGGGCCACTTTCGTGGCCGCTCCGGCGGGGTCGTCCGCCCGGTGCATCCGCTCACCCCAGGACCACCAGTAGTCGGCCGCCTGGCAGACGACGTTCTCCGTGAGGCTTGTCGCGTCGGGGTTGATCACGCGCACGTAGGCGCGGCCCGACGGGGTGCGCACGACTCGTGCGAGCAGGCCCCGGGCGTCGAGTTCGGCCACCAGATGTTCCAGGCGCCGGAAATCGTCCTCCCCCACCGTAGGTCCTCCTTCATTTCCGTTCGCGGGCGGAATGTGTACTTTGCGTTCCCGTCTGTTCACTCTGGTGCGCCAAAGATGGCTCACAGAAGTGCTCGGGTCAACGAGGGCCGCAAGCGGCTGAGGTGAAGGAAAACCCTTGTTGGTTGAAAGAAAACCCCTATCGGGAGACGATCCTTAGTCGGCACGTTCAGGTTGGGGGCTTGGCTGCGCCAACTATGGTCCATCATTATGTTGTGGGCGGAGCGCGACGGCAGCGTCACTCTCTGTCACAGGGTGAGGACCGCTCGAGACCACGGGCTGCTAGCGCGGCCGGCCACGAGAGAGGGGCCGGAATGTCCGGCAGGCAACACAGGGAGACGGAGATCGCGCGCCGGATCCGGGCGCGGGGCCTGGCCACCGGGCGCAGCCTGGCCGAGATCGCCGAGGAGATCCACAGCGACTGCGGGCCACAGTTCGGCACGACCCGGATCAAGGCACATCGCCTCTCACACGGTGTGGCGCTCGCCGACGTGATCGAGCAGGTGCGCGCTCTCTTCGAGAGGGACGGAAAAGCCGTCCCCGGCATCGGAGAGACGCTACTGTCCGCGTACGAGTCGGGGATGAAGCGGCCCGGCCCGGAGTATCTCCACTACCTGTGCTCGGTCTATCGGGTGGAACCGCTGGCTCTCGGGTTCGAGAGCCCGTGCATCTGTGGCCACGGACACCTCGCCGAACCGAGTAGTGGAGCCCCAGAAGAGGACAGACCTGACACTTCACCCGCTCCGTGGGGTGCGCCGGCCCCGTCGGGCGGCGAGACCCCCACGATGAACGGGGGCGAGGAGGACGAGAACGTGCTACGGAGGACGCTATTGAGGCTCCTCGCCGGCGGCGCCGTGGGGGCGGCTGGCCTCCAAGAGCTCGACGAAAAGGTGCTCGGCGCGGTGGAGAACCTCCGTCGGCGTATGGACGAGACCATGGTCACGGCCACCGTCTCGCCGGCGATGCTCGATCAGTGGGAGCAGGCCACGTCCGGGTTCGGGCGGCAGTACATGAACACCCCGCCCGTACGGCTGCTCTGCGACGTGATGCTGGAGTTCACCGCCGTGCGCAAGGCGCTGGACCGCCGCCAGCCCATCGACGTGCAGGAGCGGCTGTGCCGCATGGCCGCCCAGCTCGCCGGGCTCTCCGGGATGATCATGATCGACCTGGGGGACCAGCGGCTGGCCCGCTCGTTCTTCCGCACCGGCAGAATGGCCGCGGACGAGACCGGCGACCGCGCTCTGCGCGCCTGGGTCACCGCCCGCGAGGCGCTGGTGCCGCTTTACTACGGCGATCCGCGCGAGGCGCTCACGCTCGCGAAGAAGAGCCGCGACCTGGCCGGCCACACCCCGTGCGCCGCCCGGACCATGGCGCCGGTCGTCGAGGCGAGGGCGCTGGCGAAGATCGCCGGCGTCAACGGCTCGCGGCACGAGGTGGTCGAACAGGCCAAGCGGGCGCTGCACCGCGCCCGGGCGGCCTTCCAGCAGATGAACGACAGCGACCGGGAGGACCCGGCCTTCGGCTACACAGAGCGGCAGCTCTACTTCTACCAGGGCGACGTCCTGGTGAAGCTGGGGCAGACCGTGGAGGCCGACGTGATCCTGCAGCAGGCGCTCGACAAGTACACGGACGAGGACCTGCTCGACCAGACCCTGATCCGGTTCGACCGGGCGATGTGCCGGCTCATCGACGGCGACGTCGAGGCGGCGCTGAAGCTGGGCCAGGAGGCCATCGACCTGGTCGACAAGGACTACCGGACCGACCTGCTGCTCAAACCGGCGTACGACCTGGTGAAGGCGATCAGGGCGAAGCACGGCGACTCCGCCCGGTTGCAGGAGTTCTGCGAGGTGATCAAGCAGAGCCGCGTCACGATCCCGCCGGAGTTGGTCCGGGACGTCGGGTGACGTGGGTAACAAGGAGGACGTGTGGCAGGAGACGCGCTGGCGGGGGATCTCGAGCCGGGAGATCCCGTGAGAGGCGGGGAGGGCGGGATCGCACCGCTGAGGATCCGGCGGTACCGCTGGTCGGATCTCGACGCGGTGTGGTCCCTTCATCAGATCGGCCTGGCCCAGGTGGGCGTGGTTCCGGGCGACGGCGTCTACTACGACGACGATTTTCCCCGGATCACCGAGATCTACCTGGCGGCCGGGGGTGACTTCCTGGTCGGAGAGGTGCCCGGGGCGGGGCTCGTCGCGATGGGCGGCCTGCGGCGCATCGACGCCGACACGGCCGAGATGTGCCGGCTGCGCGTCCACCCCGATCACCAGCGGCGCGGCTACGGTGCGCGGATCACGGGGGAGCTCGAGGAACGGGCGCGCCGGCTCGGATACTCGACGTTGCGCGGGGACACCACCCTGCGTCAGGCCGCCGCGCTGGAGCTCTACCGCAAATCCGGCTGGCGGGAGTTGCGGCGCGAGGTATGCGGCGACAACGTGGTGATTTATATCGAGAAGCAGCTAAATGGCGTGGTCTCCCGGCTTTTCTCCCGATAGATAATGCTTCCATCCCTTGGCGGATAGCTGATCCCTGCGAATACTTGTGCCTTGTCCGCAAGAGTGGGGAAAGAGGCGTGATGAAGAAGATCATTATCCGTAAGCCGGGGACGACCAAGCTGAGCGGCACCTCGAGCGTGATCCACAAGGGGTGAGGGACCTCCCGAGCCACATCTGGGTCCGGGGAGACCTCTCCCGCGACCGCGTAGCGGCCCTCCGATCGCTGGTTGGGAACCACGCCCTGGAGGTGCCGCCCCCAGTCGCGCCCGTCGTCAACGGGCACCGCCGGCTACGCGGTCCGTACACGATCGGCGGCGCGCTGCTGCGCGCCCTCGTCCCGGTCGCCCTGGAGCGTTCCCCGGGCTTGGTGGCGGCACACGACATCGAGATCCGGGCCGTCGCACCCGGCCTGCGCCCTCTGGTGCCGGCGCGCCGGCAGCCCATCGAGGACCGCCTGACCGAAGACGAGCGGATCCTCGTGCCCGCGCCGCGCCGCACGCTCCGGATCGCCAACGGCATCGCCGAGTTCGTGCGCGACTGCCTGGAGGGACCGCGGACGCTGCTGGTGGACAACCTGCACGAGGCGGATCCGGCCGACCGCGAACTGCTGCGCGTCCTGGCGCGCCGGGCGCCGGGCCTGACGCTGGCGGTGGGCTCCGTGGAGCCGCCGTGGGAGGGCATGCGGCCGGTGGAAGCGCGGGCTCAGGGCGGGCCCCCCGACGACTACGTCGCCTCGGACGGCACCTGTGACGACCCCAGGGCCTACCGCGCGTACCTGTCGCTGCCGCCGGAGGAACGCGCGCGCCGGCACGACCGGCGCGCCGCCGAGCTGAGGGCCGGCGCCGCGGCGGCGGAGTACGCACTGGGCGCGGTGCCCTACCACCTGGAGCACGGCGGCGACCCGCACGCCGCGGCGCAGGCGCTGTGGGCGGCGGTGGACCACTGCGTCACCGAGGGGTTCCTGCACGCGGTCGTGGAGTTGGGCTCGCGTGGCCTGCGGCTGGTGGAGCCGGGTTCGGACCTGTGGTGGCGATTCACCCAGCGCACCGCGACCGCCCTGACAGGGCTGGGCCGGCGCGCGCACGCGCAGGAGCTGTACGACCAGGCCCGGCGGGTCAGCGTCGATCCCGCCGTGCACGCGGCCGCCGCGTACGGCACGGCGATGCTCGACGCGCGCGACCGCGATCCGGCACGGCGGGACCTGGTCAGGGCCAGGGCCTGGATCAACGAGGCGATAGCGATCTCCACGCTGCTGCCCGACCGGCGGACGCGGGCCTTCAAGCTCGGGTTCGACCAGAACGCCCGCGCGTTGATCGAGCTGCGGGAGGGACGGGCCGACGAGGCTCTCGGCCTGGTGCAGTCGGCCATCGACCTGGCCGAGCGCGACCTGCCGCCGGGCGCCCACCCCGTCCACCGGATGGTGCTGTTCGCCAACCGGGCGCAGCTTCTCGCCCGCCTGGGCCGCACGCGGGAGGCGCTGGCCGACTTCGACCGGGCCGTCGCGATCGATCCGGGCTTCCCCGACTACTATCTCGACCGGGGCAACCTGCTGTTCGAGATGGGACGGACCGGCGAGGCGCTGGCCGACTACGAGACCGCGATCCGGGTGAGCCCGCCGCTGCCCGAGGCGTACTACAACCGGGCCGAGCTGCGCCTGGCCGCCGGGGATCTGGACGGCGCCCGGGCCGACCTCGACCACGTGCTCGAACTCGACCCGGGCTACCTCGACGCCTACGTCAACCGGGCCGGCGTGCTGGAGATGCTCGGCGAGCACGAGGCCGCCAGGCGCGACGTCGAGGCGGGGCTCGCGCTCGACCCCGGCGACGCGCACCTGCACGGTGTGCTGGGGCAGCTGGAAACCGAGGCGGGTCGCTACGCGGAGGCCGCCCTGGCCTTCGACGCGGCGCTGGCCGCCGACGCCCGCCTGGCCTCGGCCTGGGCGAATCGCGCGACTCTCCGGTTCGAGACCGGCGACGCGCCGGGCGCGGTCGACGACCTGACCCGGGCGATCGAGCTGGGCGAGGACGCGGCCCTGTACTTCAACCGGGCCACCGCCCTCGACGCGCTCGGCCGGGGCAGGGAGGCACTGGCCGACCTGCGCCGCGCGCTGGCCCTGGCCCCCGGCGACCCCGACATACGCGCGGCGCTGGAGCGGCACGAGAAGGAGGGCTGACGGGGCAGGGGGACGACGGTCACGCCGAGGCGCCGGGGAGCCGCTCGACGACGTCCGCGAGCCCGGTCGTCGTCCGCGTCCCCGCCTGCCCGCACCTCCCGGGCCGCTGGCCCTACCCTTGAATCCGATACGTCACCCCTGTCGAGGATCTGAGCATGAGCGCTGAATACGTGCTGACCCTGTCCTGCCCGGACCGGCCCGGAGTGGTCGCGGCCGTCTCCGGGCTGCTGGCCCGGAAGGGCTGCAACATCATCGAGAGCCAGCAGTTCGGCGACCCGGTCGAGGAGCGGTTCTTCATGCGGGTGCAGTTCTCCAGCGGGTTCGCCGTCGACGAGCTGCGGGCCGAGTTCGCCTCGCTCGCGCCGGAGTTCGCCATGGAGTTCCAGCTCTTCGACCTCGCGGTGCGGACCCGGGTGCTGGTGCTCGTCAGCCGGTTCGACCACTGCCTCAACGACCTGCTCTACCGCGTGCGCTCGGGGCTGTTGCCGATCGAGATCGTGGGTGTGGCGTCCAATCATCCCGACCTGCGCCCGCTCACCCAGTCGTACGGCGTGGACTACCACCACCTGCCGGTCACCCCGGAGACCAAGCCGCGGCAGGAGGCGGAGATCCTCACCCTGGTCGACCACTACCAGGCCGACCTGGTCGTGCTGGCCCGCTACATGCAGGTGCTGTCGGAGGACATGTGCGCCAAGCTCGCCGGGCGCATGATCAACATCCACCACTCGTTCCTGCCGTCGTTCAAGGGCGCCAAGCCGTACCACCAGGCGTACTCTCGCGGCGTGAAGCTGATCGGCGCCACGGCGCACTACGTGACGCCCGTCCTCGACGAGGGGCCGATCATCGAGCAGGAGGTCGCGCGGGTGAACCACACCCACTCGCCGGAGGACCTCGCCGCGATCGGCCGCGACCTCGAATGCCAGGCGCTGGGCCGGGCCGTCCGCTGGCACGCCGAGCACCGCGTGCTGCTGGACGGCCACAAGACCGTCATCTTCCCCCGCTGAGATCAGCCCACCTTCAGGCCGGTGTGCCGGGCCAGGAAGGCGAGCTGGTCGGCCGACAGCTCGACCGACCGGCTCACGGCCCGGGCGCCGTGACCCACCTCGGTCTCGTTGCGCAGCAGGATCGGGCGGTCGCCCGCCTGCGCGTGCTGCAGGGCCGCCGCCATCTTCCACGCGTGCAGGGGATGGACGCGGGTGTCCGAGGCGAACACGGCGAACAGCGTGGCCGGGTAGGACACCCCCTCGCGGACGTGGTGGTACGGCGAATAGCCCCACAGCCAGGAGAACTCCTCCGGCACCTCGGCGGAGCCGTACTCGACGTTCCAGGTCGCCCCGAGACCGAACTTCTCGTAGCGCACCATGTCGAGCAGCGGGGCCGAGCAGACGACGGCCGCGTACAGGTCGGGGCGCTGCGTGAGCGCCGCGCCGACGAGCAGGCCGCCGTTGGAGCCGCCGGAGATGGCCAGCCGGTCGGGGCTGGTGACACCGGTGGAGACGAGGTGCTCGGCCGCGGCGTGCAGGTCGTCGAAGACGTTCTGCTTGCTGCCGAGCATGCCGGCCCGGTGCCACTGCTCGCCCTCCTCGCCGCCGCCGCGGAGCTGGGCGACCGCGTAGACGCCGCCCGCCTCGACCCAGGCCAGCGTGGTGGCGGAGAAGCCCGGGTTCATCGAGATCCCGAAGCCGCCGTAGCCGTACAGGATGGTGGGGCGGGGCCCCGAGCCGGGGCGCGAGGTGACCAGCATGTGCACCTCGGTGCCGTCCTTCGACCGGTAGACCACCTGCTCGGTGGTCGCCTCCGGCACCTCCACCGCGCCGGGCGGCGCCTCCCAGAGCGTGGTCTCGCCGGTCAGCGCGTCGTAGCGGTACACCGCGGTCGGGGTGATCTCGTCGGTGTAGCTGAACCAGGCCTCGTGCCCGCCCTCCGGCCGCTCGACGATCCCGCCGATCGAGCCGAGCCCCGGCAGCGGGACCTCGCCGATGCGCTCGCCGCTCTCCAGCGCGTGCACGGAGATCTCGCCGATCGCGTGCCTGGTCCAGCCGACGAGCAGGACCGGCTCGGCCATGCCGTCGAGGATGGCGAAGTCGGACAGCACCGCCTCGGGGTCCTCGGGGACCAGGTCGCGCCAGTGCTCCGCACCGGGGGTCTGCGGCGAGGTGACGCAGACGCGCCCGCGCGGGGCGTCCCGGTCGGTGAAGACGTAGAGCCGCCCGTCGCGGCCGAAGTGGAGCCCGGTCTGGGCGTCGACGTCCTGCTGTACGGTGACCAGCTCCGGCGCCTCGGGCGACGAGGCGACCAGGTCGGCCACCCACAGATCGTTGCGCGGGGCCGTCCCCCGCGAGGCGGAGATCGACAGCCACCTGCCGTCGAGGGAGACCGACACCCCGTAGTAGTTGGTCTTCTCCAGGCCCTCGCCGAAGACCAGCACGTCGTCGTCGGGAGAGGTGCCGACGCGGTGCAGGTAGACGCGGCGGTGGTACTGCTCCTCGCCGGCCGGGACTAGCGAGGGCGCCAGCCTGCGCACGTAGTAGAACGCCTCGCCGCCGGGCAGCCAGGCCACGGGGGAGTAGCGGCAGCGGTCGATCGGCCCCTCGACGACCTCTCCCGTCGTCACGTCGACGACGTACAGGCGCGACTCCTCGTCGCCGCCGACGGAGATCTGGTACGCCAGCCGGTTGCCCTCCTTGTCCGGCTGGTAGGAGTCGAGCGTGGTCAGGCCCGAGGGATCGAGGGCGGTGGGGTCGAGCAGCACGCGCTCGCCGTCTCCCTCCCCGACGTACAGGACCGGGTGCTCCTGGTCGGGCGCCCGGCGGGTGAAGAAACGGCGCCCGCCGCGCCAGGACGGCGTCCCCACCGACCCGGAGCGCAGCAGTTCCGCGACGCGCTCGCGGAAGTGGTCGCGCCCCTCCAGCTCGGCGGACCGGAACAGAATCTCCTGCGCGTCCAGCCACTCCTTCGTCGCCGGATCGTCCGGATCCTCCAGCCACCGGTACGGGTCGGGGACGGGCGTTCCGTGGAGATCGTCGACGATGTCGTCACGGCGGGCTGGCGGGTACGGCGGTCGGCTCATGCTGGCACTTTAAATCAGCCGGGCGACTGCGACGGTACATCGGCCGTACCCGGCCAAGACGGGAATAAAGGGGTGATCGGCTGGGCATAGAAGCAGCAGGCGTCCCTGTCGTTCACCTCGCAGACCCTTTTATGGGTGGCGAAGGGGTCGCCGGAAAGGCCACACTTTGGTGAAGGGCGGTGCCGTGGTGACGATCCGCTGGGCCGTCCGGCGGAGGTCCCTGTGACGGAAGCACCCGGGTCCCAACAGGCGGGGCCACAACCCAGGCGCACAGCCGAGATCGCTGTGGAGGCCGGCTGATGCGCCAAGTCCTGCTCCTCAATGCCACATACGAGCCGCTGACCACGCTCTCCCTGCACCGGGCCGTCATCCTGGTGCTCAGAGAGAAGGCGGATGTCGTGCACCGCGACGGCCGGGGCGCGGTCCTGCGCTCGGCGACCCGCACGCTAGACGTCCCGTCGGTGATCAGGCTCCGGCGCTACGTCCGCATTCCCTATCGGACGCGGATCCCGCTCACCCGCGCGGCGCTCATGCGCCGGGACAACTTCCGTTGCGCCTACTGCGGGCAGCGGGCCGAGACGATCGACCACGTCATCCCGCGTTCCCGGGGAGGCCCCCACACCTGGGAGAACTGCGTCGCCTCGTGCACGCCGTGCAACCACCGGAAGGCCGACAGGCTGCTGGAGGAACTGGGGTGGGCGCTGCCTGTCGCCCCCGCGGTGCCGCACGGCGCGCACTGGCGGCTCATCGGCGCGCAACTCGACGGCGATCCGCAGTGGGCGCCCTACCTGTCGGAGACGGCGGCCTGATGGGCATGCGGTGGACGATCACCGACGAGGTCGAGGAGTACGCCGCGGCGGCCGAGCCCTGGCTGCTGCGCGATCCCGTCCGCAACACGGTCATGCTGACCGCGTTGCGCGGAATCCGCAGCGGCCAGTTCGCCGGCGACTGCCTGCTGGCCTGGCTGGAGGAGGACGACGGCACGGTGGCGGGGGCGGCCTGCCGCACGCCGCCGTACCCGCTCGCGCTCGGCGACGTCCCGCTCGCGGCGCTTCCCCTGCTGGTGCGCGAGCTGGTCGAGATGGACCAGGACGTGGCCGAGGTCGGCGGTCCGGTGGCCGCCGCGGAGGCGTTCGCGGACGCCTGGTGGCGGCCGGAGACACATCGGCGATCCGAGCGCCTCTACCGCCTCGGCGCGCTGCGGGCGCCCACCGCGTCGGGGAAGCCCCGCGTCGCCGGCCCCGGCGACCTGCCGATGGCCGTGCGCTTCTTCCGGGAATTCCAGGACGAGGCGCACGTCGACAGAACGGCCGATCCCAGCCCGGTCGTCGCCGCGCGTATCAACCGCGAGGAACTGGTCTGGTGGGAGGACGACGACCGGCCCGTGTCCATCGCGGGGGCCTCCGCGCCCATCGCCGGGATGTCCCGGATCGGGCCCGTCTACACTCCGCCCGATCTGCGCGGCCACGGCTACGGCAGCGCCGTCACCCACGCGGCCAGCAGGAAGGCGCTCGACGACGGCGCGACCGAGGTGCTGCTGTTCACCGATCTGAGCAACCCGACGTCGAACTCCATCTACCAGCGGCTCGGTTTCCGGGCCGTCACGGACTTCGCGAGCATCCAGTTCGGGTGATCGGCCGCCGCCCGCTGCCGTTCGCGGGTGGCGGGTCGTAATCTGGACGCATGCCTCGCTATGACTACCGTTGCCGCGCATGTGGATCGACGTTCGAGCTCAACCGTCCCATGGCCGAGGCCGGTGACCGGGCGGTGTGCCCCTCCGGCCACGACGACACCGTGAAGCTGCTTTCCACCGTGGCCGTGACGGGCAGGGCGTCCGGAACCTCCGCCGTCCGGCCGGCGGGCGGAGGAGGTGGCTGCTGCGGAGGTGGCTGCTGCGGCGGCTGACGCGCGTACGACCGTGCGGCCCGGGGCGTCACGCCCCGGGCCGCACGGCCACCTCGGCCGATCCCGCCCGCCGAGGTGGCGTGTGCGGGCAGGGGTCAGGCCGCGGACGGGCGCCTGATCCGCGCGCGTCGCTGGAACGGCAGGTAGCGCTGCGGCAGGTGGGGGCGGGCCGGCAGGTCGGTCGGCTCGACCGCCAGGATCCGGTCGAAGCGGAAGGCCCTGATCGAGCGGCGCATGCGGCACCAGCCGACCAGATACCAGAACTCCCCGTGGACGAGGCAGGTCACCGGCTCGACGTCGCGGACGGTCATCCGGCCGGCGGCGTCGTGATACTGGATGCGGATCACCAGGCGCGCGGTGATCGCGTTGGCCACCGCCCGTGCCCGGCGGGCGACGTCGGTGGGCAGCGGGGTGGTCAGGGTGGTCAGGGTCGTGGCGATGACGTCGTCGTCCAGATCGAGGTGCTCGAAAGCATGGCGCAGGCCGCGCCGGGCGGTGACCGACTGGGGGCCGGCACCGAGGTGAGCGAGCGACAGGGCGAGGGCGGCGAGTTCCTCGGCGGTCAGCGAGTGCCGAATGACGTTGGCCATATCTCGACAATAGCGACGAGGACTGACATTTTTCCGAACGCCTTATCGGAAGGTCAGCATCATGTCGCCGTCGTGTCAGCCATTACTTCCGTGCGTGGCGGCCGGGGTCTGGTCACCCGACGCCCGCGTCGAATGGCGTACTGGGCAGGTGGCGCTCTGGGCTTTTGTTGTTTTCGGCGAAAGTCTGGTAGCTGAAAGACTATCTTTCGTTCGGATTGACAGTTAGTCTCTGCGCCAGAGACAGCGCGCTGATCCGGACGATCCCCCCACCCCCGGCCTCTCGCAGCGAGGTGTAGTTTTGCCTGCTCTTCTTCCCACTCTCCAGACCTTTCGCCGACGATTCGCCGCGCTCGGTCTCGCCGGCGCGCTGACCGTTCCCCTCGGGCTCGCCACTCCCGCGAGCGCGTCCGGGCCCGGCCGGGGCGAGCCCGCGCCCCGCCCGTCCACCGCGACCGGCGACAACGTCGCGAACCCCGTGATCACGGGGCCGATCGCCCGCACCACCCCTGTCGGGGATCCCGCCCACGGCTACCCGTTCCTCGCCACCGACGTCGACCTGAAGGCGGCGGGCTACGTCGAGCAGGAGTTCTTCGTCTCCGGCACGGCGACGGGCTACGCGACCCCCGGCACGGGCACCGCGACCGCCGTCAGCACGGGCAACCCGTACAGCACGCGCATCGTCGTGCGCCGCCCGGTCTCGGCCCGGACGTTCAACGGGGTCGTGATCGCCGAGTGGTACAACGTCAGCAATCAGTGGGACCAGGAGGTCGACTGGTTCCAGTCGCACGAGCATCTGATCCGGGAGGGGTACGCCTGGGTCGGCGTCTCCGCCCAGCGCGCCGGAGTGCACTCCGCGACCGGGCTCAAGGCGTGGAGCCCGGCCCGTTATGGAACCCTCGACGTGACCGCGGGCGGGACGATCAACGACGACAGCCTGTCCTACGACATCTTCAGCCAGGCGGTGAAGGCCGTCCGCGGTCCGGCCGGCGTCGACCCGCTCGGCGAGCTGCCCCCGCCCCGGTACGTGATCGCCACGGGTCACTCGCAGTCGGCCGGTCGCCTCGCGAACTACTACAACGGCGTCCAGCCGCTCGCGAACGTCCTCGACGCGGTCGTCCTGCACGGCGGCGGTGGCCCGCTGCGCACCGACCTGGCGACGCCGGTGTTCCGGATCAACTCCGAGGGCGACGTGAGCAGCGGCATCCTGCCGCCGGCGGCCCGCGCCCAGGCCGACTCGGCGGTCCTGGCCAGCTGGGAGGTGGCCGGCGCGTCGCACGGCGACTGGAAACTCATCAGAGACTACGGACCGCTGCGCAAGCGTGACATCGGCACGTACCCCGGCGGCTACCCGGGCGAGCCGCAGACGTGCACGCTGCCCTCGTTGTCCCGCATCCCACAGCACATGGTGCAGAACGCGGTCTACGACCACACCGTCGCCTGGGTCGCCCACGGTGTGCGGCCTCCCGCGGCTCCCAAGATCCGGATGACGGACGCCACGCCGCCGGTGGTCGCGCGTGACGACCTCGGTGTCGCGCTCGGCGGCATCCGGCTCGCCCAGCAGGAGGCGCCGCTGCGCGTCAACAGCGGCAGCAACACCGGCCCGGGCTTCTGCTTCCTCGACGGCAGCTCGGTGCCGCTGACCGACGCGCGGCTCGCGGAGCTCTACCCGACCGTGCGGTCGTACGCCGACGAGGTCGTCGCGACGACGCTCGCCGACGTCGAGGCCGGGTACATCCCCCGGTCGTTCACCCGCGATCCCGCGTGGTACTCCGACCTCCGCGACCTGATCGGTGAGTACGCCGCCGCCGGTCGTATCGCCGGGCCCGTCGCGTCCTCCCTGGAGGACCGTCTCCGGCACGCCGAGCGGGCCGGTCTCGCCGGTGACGTGCCTCCCGCCATCGCGCACCTGCGGCAACTCGCCGAGCGTGCGGACAGGCAGATCGGGGACGACGCGGCGAAGGCCGGAGTGCTGCGGGTGACAGAGGCGCTCGTCGCGCTCCTCGCCGAGGCGCGGAAGGCGGAGCACAAGGGCCGCTAGACAGGGTCCCTCCGGTGGGCGGGTCCGCGGGCGTGGCGCGCACGCCCGCGGACCGTCCGCGTCCGGTGAATCTTTCATCGAGCCGGTTCTGTCGTGGAATCCAATGAATTCCCGCGTTCGCGGAATTTCGGCGAGCCACCGGCACGAATTCCCCGATCCCCGCTGCGTATCGGATCACGGCGGCCAGGCCTGACCGGTATCGCTTTTCCGGTCCTCGGCGACGAGCGGTTTTCGTGTTCGGGGTGACCAGGTCTTCCGGCCCCGCCGAAAACACCGATCCATTGACGGCATCCAGGGGAGATGGTGCATTCGCTGTGGCTGTTGTCGGAGACGGGAGAGGGACATCCAATGTTCGCGGTGAATTCGGCCAGGAGGGTGCTCGCGCTCGGTGCGGCGCTCGTGACGACCGGCGTGCTGAGCGTGGCGCTCGCGCCTACCCCCGCTATGGCGTCCACCATCACGCTACAGGCGACGATCGACTGCTCCAACTACAACAGTTTCGGGGACACCAGGGACTGGTATCCCATCGGCCCCAGCGTCAGCGCCTCGCCGTACGGGACAGGCGGGGCCGGCACCGTGGTCGCGGTCCCGGCCACGCACGCGTGGCAGATCACGCACACACTGCCCAGCGGGACGACGGCCGTCGGCGCCTCCGGCAGGTGCAGCGAAGGCCACCAGTACGACTTCTTGGGCTCGACCGCCAGTATCAGCATCCCCGCGGGCGTTACCACGGTGACGGCCACCTGGAACTGCAGCACTGCTCCGGTCTATCCCGGCCCGTGGATGACCAACTGCAGCGTGCAGTCGGTCTCGTACAGCTGATCGCTCCCGGGGCACCGGGCGCGTGAACGCGGGCCGCTCCGGCGGGCCGCGCGGGGCGGGGACGCCGGCACCGAGGTGAGCGGGCGACGCGCCCGTCCGCCGCCGGGGAAAACCGCTTCCCCGCCCATGGCGGTCGCTGTAGCTTCTCCGGCGTGTATCCCCCCATCGAGCCGTACGACCACGGCCATCTGGACACCGGCGACGGCCATCTCGTCTACTGGGAGGTCTGCGGGAACCCCGACGGCAAGCCCGCGCTCGTCGTCCACGGCGGCCCCGGCTCGGGCTGCACGCCGGGCCGGCGCCGGGCCTTCGACCCCACGCGCTACCGGATCATCCTGTTCGACCAGCGCAACTGCGGCCGGAGCCTGCCCCACGCGAGTGATCCGGCGGCCGACCTGACGAACAACACCACCCATCACCTGGTCGCGGACATGGAGCGCCTGCGTGAGCGTCTCGGGGTCGAGCGGTGGTTGCTCCACGGCGGGTCCTGGGGATCCACGCTCATCCTCGCCTACGCCGAGGCCCACCCTGAGCGGGTGTCGGAGATCGTCATCGCGGGCGTCACGATGACCCGCCGCTCCGAGATCGACTGGCTCTACCGGGGAGTCCGCCGGTTCCTTCCGGAGCAGTGGCAGCGCTTCCGCTCCGGAGTGCCGGAGGACCTGCGCGACGGCGATCTGGTCGCCGCCTACGCGCGGCTGATGTCCGACCCGGACCCCGGCGTGCGGGCCAGGGCGATGCACGACTGGACGGCGTGGGAGGACGCGGTGATCTCCCACGAGGTCAACGGCAAACCGGACGCCTACAGCGACCGGCCCACCCCGGCGCTGGAGGCGTTCGTCCGCATCTGCACGCACTACTTCTCGAACGCCGCGTGGCTGGAGGAGGGCGTGCTGCTCCGCGACGCGTACAGGCTGGCGGGCATCCCGGGCGTGCTCGTCCACGGCCGCCTCGACCTGGGCGGACCGCTGGAGACCGCCTGGCAGCTCGCCAGGGCGTGGCCCGACGCGCGCCTGGTCGTCGTGGACGACGCCGGTCACACCGGCAGCGACGCCATGAGCAGGGAGATCCGGGCGGCGCTGAACGGCTTCGCGGGCCCCGCGAACGGGCGGTGACCCGCGCCGCGCCTCTTCTGGAATGCCTGACGGCTGCCACCCCGGCATGGGGGCGGCAGCCGTCACGGGCCGGTCAACGCGAAAGCTGGGACAGGTCGCGCGAGGCGCCGGTCGAGGCCGAGGTGGTCAGCGCGGCGTACGCCTGCAGGGCGGCCGACACCGGGCGGTGCCGGTCGCGCGGCCGGTAGCCGCCGAGGTCGGCCAGCAGCCGCTCGCGGCGGGCGGCCAGCACGTCCTCGGCCACCTTGAGCTCGATCGAGCGGCCCGGGATGTCGATCTCGATGATGTCGCCGTCCTCGATCAGGGCCATCGTGCCGCCCTCGGCGGCCTCCGGGGAGGCGAGGCCGATGGACAGGCCCGACGTGCCGCCGGAGAAGCGGCCGTCGGTGATGAGCGCGCACGCCTTGCCCAGGCCCTTGCCCTTGAGGAAGCTCGTCGGGTAGAGCATCTCCTGCATGCCCGGGCCGCCCTTGGGGCCCTCGTAGCGGATCACCACCACGTCACCGGCCTTGACCTTGCCGCCGAGGATGCCGTCGGAGGCCTCCTCCTGCGACTCGAACACGACCGCCGGGCCGGAGAACCGCCAGATCGACTCGTCCACGCCGGCCGTCTTGACCACGCAGCCGTCCAGGGCGATGTTCCCGTACAGCACGGCGAGGCCGCCGTCCTTCGTGTAGGCGTGGTCGAGGTCGCGGATGCAGCCCTCGGCGCGGTCGAGGTCGAGCGACTCCCAGCGGGCGCCCTGCGAGTAGGCCTTGACCGTCCGCACGTTGCCGGGCGCCGCGTGCCACAGCTCCACGGCCTCGTCGGTGACCTCGGGCGACTTGGGGTCCCACTTGGCGATGTATTCCGCGATGGACGCGGAGTGGACGGTCGGCAGGTCGCGGTGGAGCAGGCCGGCCCGGTCCAGCTCACCGAGGATGCCGGGGATGCCGCCCGCCCGGTGCACGTCCTCGACGTGGTACTTCATGGTCGCCGGGGCGACCTTGCACAGGCACGGCACCCGGAGCGAGATCTCGTTGATCTCCTTGAGCCCGAAGTCGACGCCCGCCTCGCGGGCGGCGGCCAGGATGTGCAGGATCGTGTTGGTCGAACCGCCCATGGCGACGTCGAGCGCCATCGCGTTCTCGAACGCCTCGCGGGTGGCGATGTTCCGCGGCAGGACCGACTCGTCGTCCTCCTCGTAGTAGCGCCGGGTGAGGCCGACGATCTGCCGTCCCGCGTCCTCGAACAGGGCCTTGCGGGCCTTGTGGGTCGCCAGCGTGGTGCCGTTGCCGGGCAGGGCCAGGCCGATCGCCTCGGCGAGGCAGTTCATGGAGTTGGCGGTGAACATGCCGCTGCAGGACCCGCAGGTCGGGCAGGCGTTCTCCTCCATCGCCAGGAGGTCGGCGTCCGACACGCTCGCGTCGGCGGAGGCGATCATCGGGTCGATCAGGTCGAGCTTGCGGCCGGGGATCTTGCCGGCCTCCATCGGGCCGCCGGACACGAAGATCGTGGGGATGTTGAGCCGGAAGGCGGCGAGCAGCATCCCCGGCGTGATCTTGTCGCAGTTGGACACGCAGACCAGCGCGTCGGCGCAGTGGGCGTTGACCATGTATTCGACCGCGTCGGCGATCAGCTCGCGGGACGGCAGCGAGTAGAGCATGCCGCCGTGGCCCATCGCGATGCCGTCGTCCACGGCGATCGTGTTGAACTCGCGCGGGACGGCTCCCGCCTCGCTGACCGCACCGGCCACCACCTCGGCGACCTCGCGCAGGTGCACGTGGCCGGGCACGAACTGGGTGAAGCTGTTGGCGATCGCGACGATCGGCTTGCCGAGGTCGCTGCCCGCTACGCCCGTGGCCCGGAGCAGCGCACGGGCGCCGGCCATGTTCCTGCCGTGGGTGACAGTGCGGGACCTGAGAGCGGGCATCGAGGGACCCCCATCTGGAGACTACTGAGTCTTCAAATGGTACGGCCAGTGCCCGGCTGCCGAGACCCGCTGTCCACCTCTCGGGACGGCGCGCCGCCCTCTATTCGGGGTACCGCGCGGGGAGCACGCGCTCGGCGGCCCGGTAGATCGCCTCGATCTCGGCCGTGGTGAGCGATCTCTCCCGCTTGGTGATCCACTTGCGCACGAGCCCGCCGGAGAAGACGTCGACCTCGCGGATGTTGAGGATGCGCCAGGGGATCGGCGGGCCGTAGATGGCCAGGGACGGCACCACGGTGATCTCCCGGCCGAGCGCCTTGCTGATCAGGTCGCTGGCCTGCGCCGCCTCCCACCGGGCCTCGTCGAGCCGCGGCTTCTGGTTGAACGGGCCATGGAAGAGCTTGCGGTGCGACTGGACCCGTACGGGCAGCCGCTTGTCCCACTTCTCCGAGTCCACGGCGTACACCCCGGTGGGCCCGACCACCAGGTGGTCGATCTGGGCCTCGCTGCCGGGGATGGCCCGGGCGTGCAGCGTCTTGTAGCCGTTCCGCTCCAGCTTCTTGAGCTGGGCCTCCGTCTGGCGCTCCGCCGCGGAGGCGCGCCGCCACGCGGGGATGGTGGAGACGGTCCTCGCATGGTAGACGGCGTCGGCGACACACGCGAGGATGGCCGCGGTGAGCCCGAGCCGCCAGCTGCCGAAGAGCACGCCGAACACCACGCCCGCCGCGGCCGCGATCAGGGCACGGCGGCGCAGATGGCGGTATCGCGTGTCCTGCCACAGGTTGCTCAGCGACGTGCGCTGGACCGGAGCGTACGTGGGGGACGCCGGCGCCTCGGGTGGCGCCGGAGGGCGTTCCGCCTGCTCCGACGTTTGGTCACCGACCCAGATGGGTGACGTATCGTGACCGTCTTCTGGCGCTAGACCGGTATCCACATCACTCACGGTAGTTGAGCCGTCAGCGGCTTGCCTAGTGTTGGATGGTTCATACTTTTGTGGCCTGCTTGAGCCGATTCATTGCGCGGAAGTGCGGGTATCTTCTCTAGATATCCGCGGCCCGGAGGCCTACCGTTCGGTAGCGTGGCGCACATTCACGATCTTACCGCCCTCGAGCAGGCGGCAGCCGTACGCACGGGGGAACTTTCTCCCGTGGAAATCACCGAGCACTACCTGGAGCGCATCGAGCGGCTCGACCCCGGCCTGGGGGCGTTCGTCACGGTGACCGCCGAGCGGGCCCTCGGCCAGGCGCGCGAGCAGGAGGCCCGGATCGCCGCGGGCGGCACCGAGGACCTGCCCCCGCTGCTGGGCGTACCCGTCCCGATCAAGGACCTCAACTTCGTCAAGGACGTCCCGGTCTACTTCGGCTCGGCCACGTACGAGGGGTTCGTCGCGCCCGCGGACGACAGCGTGGTCGAGCGCCTGCGGGACGCGGGCACGGTCATGCTGGGCAAGACCAGCACCCCCGAGTTCGGCATGCCCTGCTACACGGAGACCTACCTGGGCGAGCCGGCCCGCACCCCGTGGGACACCACGCGGTCGGCCGGAGGGTCGAGCGGGGGAGCGGGGGCCGCGGTCGCGGCCGGCCTCGCGCCGGTGGCGCAGGGCAGCGACGGCGCCGGCTCGATCCGCATCCCCTCCTCCGTCTGCGGCCTGTACGGCATCAAGCCCAGCCGTGGCCGGATCTCGGCGGCCCCCATTGTGCCCGACCTCGCGGGGCTGTCGACCAACGGGCCGCTGGCCCGCGACGTCGCCGACGCCGCGGCGCTGCTGGACGTCATGGCCCACAACAACCCCGGGGACCTCTACCACGCCCCGCCGCCCGCGCTCGGGTCGTTCTCGGCGTACGTGGGACGCGAGCCGGGCCGGCTGCGGATCGCGCGGTTCGCCACGCCCGCCGTGCCCGGCGCGGAGGTCCACCCCGAGGTGCTCGCGGCGTACGAGAGCGCCTCTGCCGTGCTGGAGTCGCTCGGCCACGAGGTGGAGGAGATCGCCCCGCCGTTCGGGCCGGACGTGGTGCCCGAGTTCGTCAAGATGTGGTTCGCCTTCTCCTGCATGCACCCGGTCGCCGAGGAACTGGAGCCGAAGCTGCGCCCGCTGACCGCGTGGCTGCGCGAGCGCGGGCGCGCCGTCTCGGCCCCCGAGTTCCTCCAGGCGCAGGGGACGCTCCAGCTCGCCACACGGTTCGCGCTGCTGGTGACCGACACCTACGACGCGGTGCTCTCACCGACCGTCACCCAGCCGCCCGTGCCCGTGGGCTGGTTCGAGGACGTCGACTCGCCCGAGGAGACGTTCGAGCGGATGATGCGTTTCGCGCCCTTCGCCGCCATCTACAACGTCAGCGGGCAGCCCGCGGTGAATCTCCCGCTCCACTGGACGCCCGAGGGCCTGCCGATCGGCGTCATGCTGGCGGGCAGGTACGGCGACGAGGGGACGCTCATCTCGCTGTCCTCCCAGGTGGAGGCGTCGCTCGGCGGCTTCTGGGGCGACCGCAGGCCGCCGGTCTGGTAACGGCTACCTGAGCAGTTCCACCACGTGGGCGGCGACGTCGGCGAGCAGCGTGGCCGGCCGCACCGGCGCCGCCGCCACGGCGGAGAACAGGGCGGGCAGGCCCGGCAGCGGGAAGTCGTCGTCCTCGGTGACCTCGCGGGCCGCGTCGTGCTTGGCCAGCGCGGCGCGGCTGCGCTCCCACGCCTCCAGCACCTCCTCCGGCGACGGCACGCCGAAGCCGTGGCCCACCGGGGCCGCGTGGCGCAGCCGTACGAGCGGGGTCTCGGCGAACGCCAGCGCGATCCGGCAGCGGGCGGACAGGTCGTCGAGGTCCGGCACCCAGGCGAGTGCCTCGCAGGGGGTGCGGCACCGGCCCGCGCAGGTGGCCAGGGCCCCCGCCACCTGGCTGTGCTGCCGGTCGAAGTAGGCCCGCCAGCCCGGCGGCGGCTCCACGCCGACACGCAGCGTCCGCTCGGCCGCCGACCGCTCGGCCCTGGTGTGGTCGCACTCCCTGACCGGCATGGTGCCGAACCGGCTGCCGGGAGCGCGCAGGCCCTCCGGCCAGCGGACCGGGTCGCCCGCGTGGCCGAGCGCGGGCTCGAAGGCGAGCAGGGGCAGATACTCGCTGCAGATGTGGACGGCCGCGATCATCGCGCTGAGCTCGCGCCGCCGCCAGCGCGCCTCGATCACCTCCAGGAGCAGCGCGTAGGCCGGTCGCAGCGAGTCGAGCGCGCCGCGCGGCTGCTCCCTCGGCGTCTGCGGCATGTGGCACGCGCGGGCGCGCCTGCGCAGGTCGGCGGGCACCGTCTGGGCGTCGATCTCGGTGGCGAAGTCCTCCGCGTCGAGGGTGAGCAGCCGCTGGCCGAACTCGCAGACCGACGTCACCAGGGCCGCCCGCGCGCCCTCTCCGAGCACGTCGGGCGCCAGCGCGCCGACGTCGCCGAACGAGTGCCGACGAGCCAGGGCGATCAACAGGTCTCGGGCTGAGTGCACCCGACGACCTTACTGACCCAGGCGGGCGGCGGCCGTACGGGCGAGCTCGATCAGCGGGCCGGGCGGCGGCGGGCCCTGCGGGGACGACACGGTGATCGCGAACGTGCCCCGGCGGGTGGCCGCCGACACCAGGCCCGGGTAGAGCATGGCGCCGTCGCCGACCCCCTCGACCGGCCGGCCCCGCACCCGGGTCAGCGTGTGCCCGACCGCCATGAGGTAGCGCGAGCGCAGGCCGGTGGCCGCGTGGACGTCCACCGTCACGCCCGTGCCGGTCTCGTACCGGCAGGAGTCGACGCGGAGCCAGGCCGGCGCGGGCGGTCCTTCGCACGCCACAGGGGCCCCGACGTCGATCCCGAGGGCGCGCTTGAGATCGGCGGGGGTGACGAGGTCAGCGGGGGTGAGGTCGGCAGGGCGCACGCCGTCCGCCGTCGTCCCGCGGGCCCGAGGCTCGGGCAGTATCCGGACCTCGCCCAGATTCTCCGGCGCGTCCACCAGGTGCTCCCCGGTGTCGTCGTGGGCAGTGTCGTCGTAGGAGGGGGCGTCGCGCATACGCGAGTCCTCGGTCACGTCGATCCGCCTGATCCAGCCCAGCCTGCGCCCCGCCACGGCCCGCACCTTGTCGCCCTCCCGCAGGGGGCGCCACATCTCCTCGCTCAGGCACATGGCCCTGACCTCGCGGGAGGCTCCCTCGTCGATCGCGCACCAGTACGTCCACTTGGGGGTGTCGTTCGCCTTGCTGCCGTCGGAGAACCGGCGCAGCCGGACGATCTGGCCCTCCACAGTCGCCGCACCGCCGAGATCGCCGATCGCGTACACGACCGGGAGGCCGGCGACCGCCAGGCCGGCGGCGAGGGCGGCGGGCAGGACGAACCCGTCCGGCCACACGCCGAAGGCGGCGGCGACCACCAGGAGGATCCAGGTGAAGAACCCGGCGAACCAGCCCGCCGCCAGGCCCCGCAGGATCGTCGGCCCCGGCGGCCTGCCCCACAGCAGCCGCGAGGGATAGCGGACGTCGACGGCGTGCCACATCCCGCCGTAGTCGGACCAGGCCCGGTTGTCGTCGGCCGGAGTGCTGACCGGAAGGCTCCTGACGGCCCGCGGCGCGAGCCCGAGCGCGGCGGCGTACGCGAGGTGGCGGCCCCAGATCGTGACCGAGGCGGCGGGCTGCTCGGCGAACCGCCCGGTCGCGCGCAGGTGCTCGCGGACGCCGAGCCAGTGCGCGGCGGCCGCGGCCCCCTCGGCCGTGCCGCGCTCCCCGTTGAGCCTGCCCATCACCGCCACGAGCAGCGCGAAGGACACGATCGCCGCCCCGGGACCGCCGTCGTGGTTCGCGCGGGTGTCGTCGACGGAGACCGCGATGCCGATCGCCACCGCGGGGACGCTCGCGGCCACGCCGAGGAGCAGCGCGTGCGCCCGGCTCCAGCGCGGCCGGGACAGGCCCTGCTCCCGCGCTTCGACGATCACCTTCTTGCGGAAGCTCTTCCACCACCGGCCGAGGTCGCGCGAGCCCTCGGCCAGCGCGCCCGTCGCGACCACGCCGTCGACCGCCAGCGAGCGGACGTGGTCGTAGACGAGCCGCTCGTACGGCCGCAGGCCGCCCGGCTCCGCGCGCAGCCGTACGAGGGACAGCTCGGGGCCGATCTCCTCGACGGCCACGACTCCCCTGGCGGCAAGGTCGAGCAGGGTGGCCGAGGCCGCCTCGTCGCACAGCCGCCAGTTGCCGGTGATCAGATCGACCACCGCGGGGGAGTGACCGGCGAGCTCCCCGGTGGCCGGCCCCGGCTCGACGCCCGGGTTCCTCGTCGCCACGGCGAGCGCGAGCAGGAGCAGCAGCCACAGGCCGGTCGCCGCCGCGGCGGCCACCCAGGCGGCCATCGAGGCGGCCATCGAGGCGGACACCGTCAGAACCGGACCCGCACGGGGCCGCGCTCCTCGCCGGGCGCCTGGAAGTACTCGCGGGGCGCGAAGCCGGTCATCCCGGCCACGATGTTCGCGGGAACCGCCTGGACGGCGTTGTTGTAGGTCAGGACGGCGTCGTTGTAGTACTGCCGGGAGTAGGCGATCCGGTTCTCGGTCGTGGCCAGCTCCTCCTGGAGCTCGGCGAAGTTGGCGCTCGCTTTGAGATCGGGATGGGCCTCGGCCACCGCGAGCAGGCTCTTCAGCGCGTCCGACAGCATGTTCTCGGCGGCCGCCTGCTCGGCCGGGCCCCGAGCGCCGATCGCCCGGGAGCGCGCCGCGACGACGGCCTCCAGCGTGGCCCGCTCGTGGACGGCGTAGCCCTTGACGGTCTCCACGAGGTTGGGGATCAGGTCGTAGCGGCGCTTGAGCTGCACGTCGATCTGCGCCCAGGCGTTGTCGGCGTTGTTACGGGAGCGTACGAGACGGTTGTAGACGGAGACGAACGCCGCGACGAGGACGGCCACGACGGCGAGGACGACGATCAAGGGGATCATGGAGACCTCCTGCACGGACGGTAGTCCCGGGTCGTCCCCCTGTAAACGGCCGGCCGTACGCCCGGCCCACGGGGAGAGCCGTCGCGGCGGCCGTGCCGGTCACGTGGCGCCGGTGCGGCCAGGGGGCTCGCCGCGCGGCACCGGTGAACGACCCGGTGCGCCCATGGCACCGCCGATGCCTTGCACGGGCTTGCGCCGCGCTTTCACGGGCCCGCTACGGGTCCCCTGACACGCCCGAGGGCCCCGGCGGTGCTTCGCCGGGGCCCTCGGGGCTCGCGGGATCAGGTGGGACGCGTCAGGCGGAGGCGTCGCGGGCGCGGGCGCGCAGCGCCCGGCTGACGCCGTCGGCGCCCTCGAGCAGCAGACGCCGCAGCGCGTGCGGCGGCTGCTTCGCGCTGATGTGGTCCTGCGTGCGGGCCACGGTCTCCGGACGGATCAGCAGCGCGGGGTAGCAGCCGATGGCGAAGTTCTGCGCCATGTCGGAGGTCCACTCGCTCCAGATCCGCCCGATCTCCTCGAAGTACCGGTCGCCGTACGGCTCCAGCAGCTCGGGGTGGTGCGGGTCCACGAAGCCGAGGATCGTGGAGCGCAGCAGCGCGCCGCTGAGCTTCCCACCCACGATCGCCGTCCAGGTCTCGGCCTTGGCCTCCGGGGTCGGGATCGCGGCCCGGCTGGTGGCGGCCGAGCGCTCGCCGGTCGCGGTGGCGTCCCGCGCCAGCTCCGCGTCGATGTCACCGGCGCCGAGCACACCGCCGGACACGAGCGCGTGGATGAGCGTCCAGCGCAGGTCGGTGTCGACGGCCAGTCCCTCGGGCACCTCGGTGCCGTCGAGGACGCCCTTGAGGAACGCCAGGTCGTCGGGCGAGGTGGCGGTCGCGGCGAAGGCGTTGACGTAGGCGAGCTGGTGGTCCGAGCCCGGCTCCGCCGCCGAAATCAGGCCGCGCAGCGCGCCGGCCAGCTCGGCGAGACCGGTGTCCCGCCACGCCGGGTCGGCGTACTGCTGCACGGCCTGGCGGGCCTGGCGCAGCACGGTCTGCAGGACGGTCATGTCGCGCACCGAGTCGATGCCGGAGACGACCAGCTTGACGTAGTCGCGGGTGGCCATCTCGGCGTCCCGCGTCATGTCCCAGGCGGCCGACCAGCACAGCGCGCGGGGCAGCGACTCGCTGAACGCGGTGATCCCGCCGTTCACGAGGGTCTGCAGCGACCGCTCGTCGAGCCGGATCTTGGCGTAGGTGAGGTCGTCGTCGTTCACCAGCACGAGGTCGGGCCGGGCCTCGCCGACCAGCTCGGGCACGGCCGTACGCGCGCCGACCACGTCGAGCTCGACCCGCTTGGTCCTGGTCAGCACGCCGTCCCGCAGGGAGTACAGGCCGATGGCCACCCGGTGCGAGCGCAGCGTCGGGTGCTCCTGCGTGGCCTCCTGCAGCACGTCGAAGCTCAGGAACCGGCCCTCGTCGTCGGTGGTGAACGACGGCCGCAGCGTGTTGACGCCCGAGGTCTCCAGCCACTCCTTGGACCAGGACGACAGGTCGCGCCCGGAGGTGCGCTCCAGCGCCGACAGCAGGTCCTGCAGGGTGGTGTTCTTCCACGCGTGCTCGTTGAAGTAGTCGCGCACCCCGGCGAGGAAGTTGTCGAGCCCCACGTACGCGACGAGCTGCTTGAGCACCGACGCGCCCTTGGCGTACGTGATGCCGTCGAAGTTGACCTCGACGGCCTGCATGTCCGGGATGTCGGCGGCGATGGGGTGGGTGGAGGGTAGCTGGTCCTGCCGGTAGGCCCAGGCCTTCTCGACGTTGGCGAACGTCGTCCACGCGCCCTGGCCCCAGCGGGTGGCCTCGGCCTGGCACAGCACGGACATGTAGGTGGCGAACGACTCGTTCAGCCACAGGTCGTCCCACCAGCGCATGGTGACGAGGTCGCCGAACCACATGTGCGCCATCTCGTGCAGGATCGTCTCGGCGCGGCGCTCGATGACGGCGTCGGTCACGCGCGAGCGGAAGACGTAGTCCTCCAGGAACGTCACCGCCCCGGCGTTCTCCATGGCGCCGGCGTTGAACTCGGGCACGAACAGCTGGTCGTACTTGCCGAAGGGGTAGCGCAGGCCGAAGACGCGGTGGAAGAAGTCGAAGCCCTGCTTGGTGACCTCGAAGATGTTGCCGGCGTCGAGGTACTGCGCGAGCGAGCGCCGCACGTAGACGCCGAGCGGGATGCCGTCGTGCTCGTCCCGCACGACGGCGTACGGCCCGGCGATGAGGGCCGTGATGTACGTCGACATGACGGGGGTCGGCGGGAAGTGCCAGCGCCTGGCGGCCTGCAGCGTGCCGTGCCGCCCGCGGTGCTCCTCCAGCTCCTCGGCCGCGTCGGGGGCGGCGTTCGACACCACTTCCCAGCCGGCGGGGGCGAGGACGGTCAGCTCGAAGGTCGCCTTGAGGTCCGGCTGGTCGAAGCAGGCGTACATCCGGTGGGCGTCGGCCGTCTCGAACTGGCTGTGCAGGTAGACCTGCTGGTCCACGGGGTCGACGAAGCGGTGCAGGCCCTCACCGGTGCGCATGTAGGAGCAGTCGGCGTCCACGCGCAGCTCGTTGTGCGCGGCCAGCCCCGGCAGCGGGATGCGTCCCTTCTCGGCGTCGTAGGTGCTGACGTCCAGCTCCCTGCCGTTGAGTACGACCTTCCGCACGTGGGCGCCGTGCAGGTCGATGAAGGTGTCCGCCCCCTCGCGGTCCGAGGTGAAATGCACCGTCGTGATGCTCTCGAACCGCTCCTCGCCCTCCGTCAGGTCGAGTTCGACCTGGTAGGACTGGACGGAGAGCAGCCGAGCGCGCTCCCGAGCCTCGTCCCGTGTCAGATTCCCTGCCACACCCGCTCCTCATCGCATGATCGAGCCCCCGGATCCCCGCCGCCCCGTCGCGTCAGGGAATGCATGAATCCTGCCACGCCGCGGGGACATCGCGGATTCGAGATCGCTCCTACCTGGAATAGGAGATTTCCTGCCCGGGTTGACGACCGAGGGAACCATAGTCCGTTCGAGAGGGTGTCACAGTGTCCGACCGAAAGCTTGTCGATTTCTGGTTCGACCCCGCCTGCCCCTGGGCGTGGATCACCTCGCGCTGGATCCACGAGGTGGCCGCGCTCCGGCCCATCGACGTGCGCTGGCACATCATGAGCCTGGCGGTGCTGAACGAGGACAAGGACATTCCCGCCGACTACCGCGAGCGGGTCGAGCAGACGCTCGGCGCCGTGCGGGTGCTCGCCGCCGCGGCGGACAAGTACGGCGAGGAGGTCCTCGGCGACCTCTACACCGAGATCGGCAGGCGCTTCCACGACGAGGGGCGCGAGCGCGACCGGGCCACGCTCGCCGAGGCCCTCACCGCCGCCGGGCTCGACTCCGCGCTGGTCGCCGCGCACGACTCGGACGAGTACGACGAGGCGATCCGGCGCTCGCACGGCGAGGGCATCGACCTGGTCGGCCAGGAGGTGGGCACGCCGGTCGTCGCCGTCGAGGGCACGGCGTTCTTCGGCCCCGTCGTGTCGCCGATCCCGAGGGGCGAGGCCGCAGCCCGGCTGTGGGACGGCGTCCTGCTCGTCGCCGGCACCGACGGCTTCTTCGAGCTGAAGCGGTCCCGGACCCGCGACCCGATCTTCACCTGACGCTGACAGGCTCCTTCACCGGCGCGCGAACGGATCGGAAAGGTTTCGGCCGGAAGGCTCGCCATCTGACAGCCGAGGCGCAAGGATGAGTGACATGCGTCACCTCTACGTGAACGGAGCCTGGGTCCCGTCCGCCTCCCGCGAGGCTGTCGACGTCGTCAACCCCGCGACCGAGGAGGTCGTGGACCGGGTGCCGGCGGGGTCGCCCGCCGACGTCGAGTCCGCCGTCGCCGCCGCCCGTGCCGCCTTCCCCTCCTGGTCGGCCCTGGAGCCGGCCGAACGCGCCGCGTTCCTGGGGGCGGCGGCCGGGCTGCTCAAGGAACGCGCCCAGGAGATCGCGGCGACCATCGCGACCGACATGGGGGCGCCGCTCACGCTCGCGCTGAAGGTGCAGACGCTGATGCCCGCCGAGGTGCTGGCCTCCTACGCCGACCTCGCCAAGAGGTACGAGTTCGACGCCGGCCGCGTGGGCAACTCGCTGATCGTGCGCGAGCCCGTGGGCGTGGTGGGCGCGATCACGCCGTGGAACTATCCGCTCCACCAGGTGGTGTGCAAGGTGGCCCCGGCTCTGGCCGCGGGCTGCACGGTGGTGCTCAAGCCGAGCGAGGTCGCGCCGCTCGCGGCGTACGCGCTGGCCGACATCTTCCACGAGGTCGGGCTGCCGGCCGGCGTGTTCAACATGGTCAGCGGTCACGGACCGGTGGTCGGCGAGGCCATCGCCGCCCATCCGGACGTCGACATGGTGTCGTTCACCGGGTCCACCAGGGCCGGCCGCCGGGTCGCGGCCCTCGCGGCCGAGACGGTCAAGCGGGTGGCCCTGGAGCTCGGCGGCAAGTCGGCGAACATCGTCCTGCCCGACGCCGACCTGGAGAAGGCGGTGAAGAACGGGGTCGCCGGGGCGTATCTCAACTCGGGCCAGACCTGCTCGGCGCTGACCCGGATGCTGGTCCACTGGGACCAGTACGACGACGCCGTACGGCTCGCCGTCGAGGCGGCCGGCGCCTACGTCCCCGGGGATCCGTTCGCCGAGGGCACGCGTCTGGGCCCGCTGGTGTCCGCCGCCCAGCGCGACCGGGTCGTCAGGTACATCAACCGCGGTCAGGAGGAGGGTGCCCGCCTCGTGCTCGGCGGGACCGACAACCCGATGGAACGCGGTTACTACGTCGAGCCCACGATCTTCGCGGGCGTCTCGCCCGGCATGTCCGTCGAGCAGGAGGAGATCTTCGGCCCGGTGCTGTCGATCATCCCGTTCTCGTCGGAGAACGAGGCCGTCGAGATCGCCAACGGCACGCCGTACGGGCTGTCGGGGGCGGTGTGGGCGGGCACCGAGGACAGGGCGCTCTCGGTCGCGCGACGCCTGCGCACCGGGCAGGTGGCCGTCAACGGCGGCCGGTTCAACACGATGGCGCCGTTCGGCGGCTACAAGCACTCGGGGGTCGGCCGCGAGCTCGGCGAGTTCGGCCTGGAGGAGTTCCTGGAGGTCAAGGCCATCCAGCTCTGAATCAGGGCGCCTGCAGGAGAATCTTGCGGCGCTCGTCCTTGCCCAGCCGGTCGACGTACAGCGTGCCTTCGAGGTGGTCGAACTCGTGCTGGAAGCACCGGGCGAGCATGCCGCGGGCCTTGACGGCGACGGGCCTGCCGAGTTTGTCGACCCCGCGCAGGGTGACGCCGGCGGCGCGGGCGGTCGGGGCGTACAACGGCTTGCCGGTCTCCTTGCCGGGCACCGACAGGCAGCCCTCCTCCTCGACGACCTGCCCGGCGTCGTCGATCGTGAGCTCCGGGTTGATCACGTGGCCCTTGCGGTTGCTGATGTCGTAGACGAACAGCCGGCGGCCGACGCCGATCTGCGGCCCGGCCAGCCCCACGCCGTCGGCCTGGTACATCACGGCGAACATCTCGTCGATCAGCCGGCGCAGTTCGCGGTCGAAGTCCGTCACCGGTTCCGCGGGGGTACGGAGGACCGGGTCGCCGACGTAACGCAGCTCGCGCATGACACTCCTGTCAGGCCGGAGGTGTAAGGGACGGATGCCCATCCTGGCTATTACCTTAGTGGAGCCCGGGGTCGTCTCCGCCAGAGGCCTTCTGGGAAACTTGTGCCGTGCGTGTCTACATCGGTGCCGACCATGCCGGCTACGAGCTGAAGAATCACCTGGTCTCCTGGCTGAAGGAGCAGGGCCACGAGGTGGAGGACTGCGGGCCCCACGTCTACGACGCCGAGGACGACTACCCGCCGTTCGTGCTGCGCGCCGCCCAGGGCGTGGCCGGCGACGCGGGCAGCCTCGGGGTGGTGATCGGCGGCTCGGGGAACGGCGAGCAGATCGCCGCCAACAAGGTGCGGGGGGTGCGCGCGGCTCTCGCCTGGAACGAGGACACGGCGAAGCTGGCCCGCGAGCACAACGACGCCAACGTGATCAGCCTGGGCGCCCGGCAGCACACGCCGGAGGAGGCCGCCCGGTTCGTCGGGCTCTTCCTGGCCACGCCGTTCTCCGGAGCCGAGCGGCACGCCCGGCGGATCCGCCAGCTCGCCGACTACGAGACCACCGGCGAACTGCCGCCACTGCCCGCCTGAGTATCCCTAGTGCCGCGACTGCCGAAGTTTGCCCGGGCAAAGGCCGGCGGGAGGGGCACTAGCGCGCATCCCTGTCCCGGCCCCGGCGGGGCTCCCGCCGGGGCGTCTCATCGCGCAGCGGCCGCTGGTCGGCGGCCTCCAGCTGCTCCGATGTCGGCCGGGACACGTCGCGGGCCCGCATGGCCGTGATCGCGGTGATCTGCAAACTCTGCAGCGCCATGCCCCGAGCCTACGCCCCGGCTGTCCGCGGCGCGTTTCAGAACACCCGGCAGCCCCAGGGCGCGGGGTCCCACGCCATCGCGGCCGACAGCTCGCGCAGGGCGCCCGCCCGATGCTCCCGCACCAGCCCGGCGTCCGCCGCCGCCATCAGCGGCCGCCCGCCGAGGTACGCCGCGCCCAGCACGCTCACCGGCAGCGTGAGGTCCGCGGGCGCCTGGCTCCGCTCGCACGACCCCTCCCCGCCGGCCGCCTTCAGCCGCCAGCGCCCGGCGTTCCATGGGCACACCTCGTCCTCCACCTCGACGACGAGGTCGGCGGGGGCGGCGTAGGCACGGGCGGCCAGGGCCCGGTCCACGTCCACGAGACGGACCCACAGGTCGTCGATCCAGATCGCGTTGAGCTGACGGGGCTCGGCCAGCAGGTGCATGATCGGGTCGTCCAGCGGGCGCCGCTCGGCGTGGACGACCGCGCACAGGTCGCGGTCGAGGACGCCGCGCCAGGCCAGCGCGTACGCCGCGGGATCGCGGGCCTGCAGCTCCAGGAGCCGGACCTCCCCGTCCGACACGTTGTGCTCGTTCCAGCCGGACTTCGCCCGGAACAGCGCGTAGCCGCGGGGCCCCGACGCGTCCTCCGCGATCAGGCAGCGCAGCGGGCCCATCCCGCCCTGGTCGTGGTCGGTGTCCGGGAGGATCTCGACCCGCCAGTACGCCTCAGAGCGCCCGTACAGGCCGGGACGGCCGGGCTGTACGGCGTCGTAGACCCGGCGGAGCACGGCGAGCTCGTCGGCCGGCCGGGCCACCCGGAGGCGAAGCGCGGGGTCGGCGGGAGCCGCGCGGGTGAAGGCCGAGCCGCGCGTGGGGATGCGGAAGGACAGGGCGTCGGCGGCCCTGCCGTACCCGAAGCGGCCGTAGATGCCCGCCTCGCTGGCGTAGAGCGCGGCGACGGCCTCACCCCCGCGGTCGTGCAGGTCGTGCAGCTGGTGGGTCATCAGCGCGGTCAGCACGCCCTGCCGGCGGTGTGAGGGGAGCACGCCCACCGACGTGACCCCGGCGACGGGGATCGGCCCGCCGGGAACCGCCATCCGGAAGGACAGCGCGCCGGCGCAGCCGACCGCCAGGTCGCCGTCGAAGGCGGACACCAGGCGGTCGATCTCCATGATCTCGCGCCAGCGGTCGGCGATCTCCAGCGGATAGGTGGAGCTGAACGCCTCGTAGGCGACGGCCACGAAAGCCGGCCACTCGGCTTCCTCGATGGGACGGACGGCGATGCTCATCGAATCACCGTAGAAGCGGCCCGCCGCGCGGGGCGACCCAATATCCGTGCCGGGTGATCTAGACCTTGGTCAAGCAGGTGCCGCCACCTGGGATGTCCGGATACAGTCGAGGCCATCATGACTTCCCGTCCGGCGCCGCTGATCCCTCCTCGGCTGCGCGCGTTCCTGGCGCGCGTGCCGCTCCTGGTGCCGTTGGTTCGTTTCGTCAGGAAAGTCTGGTCAAGGGACCGGTACCTGCTCATCGCTCTCGCCGTGCTCACCATCATGGTCGGCGTGCTCGACGCGGAGGTGTCGGCGTACTGGTTCTCGCCCTCGCTGCTGATCCTCTTCACCCTGATCGGCGGCCTCCAGCTCCGGCTGCGCAGCCTCGCGATCCTGCTGTGCGTGGTCGTGGCCTCCCTGACGTACATGGGACCGATCACGGGGGTGCCCAGCGTCGGGCCCGGCCTCCTGATCACGATGGCCTTCACCGCCGCGCTGGCGTGGACGATGGCCCGGACCCGGGGCAAGCTCGGCGTCCAGGGCCTGCGCGGCGACGCGATGCTGCTGGAGCTGCGCGACCGGCTCAAGCGGCAGAGCGAGCTGCCGTCGCTGCCCAAGGAGTGGGGCGGCAAGGTGGTGCTCAAGCAGGCCGGGGGATCGTCGTTCGGCGGCGACTTCGTCGTCTCCATGCGGGAGGGCGACCGGGTCCAGATCGCGGTCGTCGACGTGTCCGGCAAGGGCGTGGACGCGGGCACCCGCGCGCTCATGCTGTCGGGCACCTTCGGCGGGCTGCTCGGCTCGGTGGACGACTTCCTCGTCGCGTGCAACTCCTACCTGCACCGCCAGCTCGGCGACGAGGGGTTCGTCACCGCCGTCCACCTCGACCTCGACCTGTCCACGGGGGCCTACACCATCACCTCGGCCGGACACCCCCCGGTCGTCCGGTTCGACGCCGGGTCGGGCACGTGGCGGGTGTCCACGGCGAAAGGCGTCGTGCTCGGCGTGGTTCCGGACCTGGCCTGCGAGACCGACAGCGGGGTGCTGCGCAGGGGCGACGCGCTCATGCTGTTCACCGACGGGCTGATCGAGCAGCCCGGCCGGGACATCGACGCCGGGCTCGACCGGTTGCTGGGAGAGGCGGAGCGGCTGCTGCCGTCGGGATTCCGGGACAAGGCCCGGCAGCTCGTCCAGTCGATGTCCTCCGGCCACAACGACGACTGCGCGCTCGTCCTGATCTGGCGCCCCTGAGTCCCTACAGCCAGCCGGAGTCGGTGGCGATGCGGACGGCGTCGACGCGGCTGCGCGCCCCGGTCTTGACGATGATGCGCGACAGGTGGTTGCGCACCGTGCCGACGGACAGGCCCAGCTCCGCGGCGATCTCCTTCGGGCGCGCGCCCCCCGCCGCGAGCCGCAGCACCTCGTGCTCCCGCGGCGTCAGCGGGCAGTCGGCGGCCTCCAGCGCGGCGACCGCCAGCTCGGAGTCGACGACCCGGCGCCCGGCGGTGATCCGGCGGATGCCGTCGGCGAGCTGCTCGGGACCCACCTCGATGCTCAGGTAGCCCAGGACGCCCGCCGCGAAGGCCCGCTTCACGTGACCCGGGCTCGGCTGCGCCGACAGCAGCAGCACCCGGCAGCGCGGCACCTTCTCGCCGAGCCGCGCCGCCGCGCTGAGCCCGTCCACGCCGGGCAGGTCCGCGTCGATGACGGCGGCGTCCGGCCGTACGTCCAGGGCCGCGGGCACGATGTCCTCACCCGACCCGACGTCCGCGACCACCCGCAGGTCGTCCTCCCCGTCGAGGGACGCGACCAGGCCACGCCGTACCAACGGAAGATGCTCGGCCACCAGGATCCGGATCAAGATGCTCCCCTCTGGACGTCTCTCAAAGGGTGATCGACCAACTGCGTACTGTCAACGAAGTGTCCCTAATCGGTCACCTGCGGGCAAGCCGAACCCGCGTCGGAATAGTCTTCGCTCTCGCGCGGGTGGGCTACGCTCGAAAGGTGCTTCGTCTGCCAGGGCACCTTCTCCACCTCGGGGGTACGCGCTGATGAGCTGGCTCATCGTGGCCGGATTCGTGATCGTCTTCGTGGGCCTGCTGCTGTCGATCGCGCTTCATGAGATCGGGCACCTCGTGCCCGCCAAGCTCTTCGGCGTCCGCGTGACCCAGTACATGGTGGGTTTCGGGCCCACGATGTGGTCGCGCAGGCGGGGTGAGACCGAGTACGGCGTGAAGTGGATCCCGCTCGGCGGCTACATCCGCATGATCGGCATGCTCCCGCCGCGCGCCTCCGACGAGCCGGGCAAGCTGCGCAGCGTCTCCACGGGCCCCTGGCAGGGACTCATCGAGAACGCGCGGGCCGTCGCCTCGGAGGAGATCCGGCCGGGCGACGAGAACCGGGTCTTCTACCGCAAGCCTTGGTGGCAGAAGGTCATCATCATGACCGGCGGCCCGGCGATGAACTTCGTGCTGGCGTTCGTGTTGTTCGCGGTGGTGATGATGGGGTTCGGCGTGCGCGAGTTGACGCCGGTCGTGTCCTCGGTGTCGAAGTGCGCCATCCCGGCCGCCGAGGCGGGGCACCGCGACTGCCGGGACAGCGATCCGCTGACACCCGCCGCGAAGGCCGGTCTGCGGCCCGGCGACCACATCGTCGCCGTCGGCGGCACGCCGGCCGCCGATTGGGAGGCGGCGCAGCGGCTGATCCGGGAGCACGGCGCGGGGGCGACGACGCTCGGCATCGAACGGAACGGGCAGCGGACCGACGTGCGGGTCGACCTGATCGCGCAGGACATGCCCTCGCTGACCGACCCCGACAAGGTCGACAAGAACGTCGGCTTCCTGGGCGTGAGCCCGACCACCGTCGTGGAGAAGAAGGGCCCCGGCTACGTCGTCGGGCAGATGTGGGACCTGACCGAGCGCACCGCCGTCGCGATGGTCAACATCCCCAAGAAGATGGTCGGCGTCTGGAACGCCGCGTTCTCGGGAGACAAGCGCGACCCGAACGGGCCGATCGGCATCGTGGGGGCGGGCCGGATCGGCGGTGAGATCGCCGCCTCGGACCTCCCGGTCGAGAACAAGATCGAAATCTTCATCAACCTGCTGGCCGCGCTGAACCTCGCGGTGGGCATGTTCAACCTGATCCCGCTGCTGCCGCTGGACGGCGGGCACATCGCCGGCGGGCTCTGGGAGGGCCTCAAGCGGGCCTTCGCGCGGGTGCGCCGTCGGCCCGCCCCCGGTTACGTGGACGTGGCCAAGGCGCTCCCGCTGACGTACGTCATGGCGGCCCTGCTGGTCGTCATGGGCGGCCTTCTCATCTACGCCGACCTCGTCAACCCGGTCCGCCTGTCCGGCTGAGCCCGCCGGGCGGCGGGCTACTCGCCGGTGGCGCCGTCGACGCGCTCGCGCAGCAGATCGGCGTGACCGTTGTGGCGGGCGTACTCCTCGATCATGTGGCACATGATCCAGCGCAGCGAGTGGTGGACGCCCTCACGGCCCGCCTTCGTCATGGTGTCCAGGTCGGCGCAGGCCTCCTCGGCCGCCCGCGCGTGCTCGATCTCCGCACGCCAGGTCGCGAAGGCCTCCTCGGCGGACGCGGTGTCCACGTTGTCGAACTCGCCGTCCGGGTCGTCGGCGCTGTAGTAGATGCCGTCCAGGTCCTCGCCGTTCAGCCGCCGCCGGAACCAGGCTCGCTCGACGTCGGCCATGTGCCGTACGAGGCCGAGCAACGACATGCTGGAGGGCGGCACCGAGCGCAGCCGCAGCTGCTCCTCCGTGAGGCCCTCGCACTTCACCGCGAGGGTCTCACGGTGCCAGTCCAGCCAGGCGCGCAGCATCGTGCGCTCGTCGGCGGCGACAGGGGGATCGATACGTGTTTCGGTCATCCCAGTATCCTGCCCGGCTAACGCGGTATCGCGCCAACGCCGCCGCGGATCGCGCTGCGGACCGCGTCGAGGAGCGTGGCGGCTCTGCTGTCCGGCGCGCCCTCCTGGACGCGGTTCATGACGTAGCCGAAGGCCAGGCCGGACGCCGGGTCGGCGAAGCCGAGCGATCCGCCGTAGCCGGGCCATCCGAAGGCGGTAGGGCTGTACCAGAAGGCGTCGGGGGTGGGCAGGCCGAAACCGGTGGCGATCCGGACCGGCACGCGCAGGACGCGGTCCACGCCGCCGGCCTGCTCCGCGGTCGCCGCCGCCAGAGTGCCGGGGGACAGGATGCGATGCCCGTCTACCTCGCCGATCAGCGCGGCGTAGAAGCGGGCCAGCGCGCGGGCGGTGCAGATGCCGTTGGTCGCGGGCATCTCGGCGAGCTGCTCGGACGGGTCGTCGTGGTTCAGCAGCGGCGTGACGACGGTCATCGCCCGCATGGTGAGCGACGTGGGATCGGCGTAGGCGCGCATCACCTCGCGCGCGGACTCGGGGAGGGCGTCCAGGTCGATCCCGGTCAGCGCGCCGAGGTCGATCGGGGTGGCGACGATCCGGCTGACCCGGTGCTGCTCGGATTCCGGCAGCCCGATCCACAGGTCGAGGCCGAGCGGTGCGGCGATCTCCTCGGCGAGGAAGGCGCCGATGCTGCGGCCCGTCACCCGGCGGACCACCTCGCCGACCAGCCAGCCGTACGTGTGCGCATGGTAGCCGTGCGCGGTGCCCGGCTCCCAGAACGGCCGCTGGGCGGCCAGCGCGGTCACCATCGGGTCCCAGGCGATCGCCTCCGCCGGGGTGATCGGGTTGTCGATCGCGGGCAGTCCGGCCTGGTGGGTGAGCAGCCAGCGCACCGGGATCCGGTCCTTGCCGTTCGCCGCGAACTCCGGCCAGTAGCCGGCGACGGGTGCGTCCAGGTCCAGTTCGCCCCGCTCGGCCAGCAGGTGCGCGCAGGCGGCGGTGACCCCCTTGGTGGTGGAGAACACGACCGCCAGGGTGTCGCGGTCCCAGGGGCGGCCCGTTCCGGGGTCGGCGATCCCGCCCCACAGGTCGACGACCTTCCGGCCGTGCAGGTAGACGGCGACCGCGGCCCCCACCTCCTGCCCGCCGGACAGATTCGCCGCGAAGGCCTCACGTACTGCTTCGAATCCAGGTGCGGTCTCGCCGCCGATTCCGGGCATGCGTCATCGCCTTCCGAACGATCAGGGTGTGGGCAGGAGCCGACGAGGCGGGCGCGGTGCTGCGGTGTCGTCTCTCGCAGAGACGAAGTTAGTCCATTGACGAAACCTCGTCAACGGCGAAGACGATGTTCTCTTCCGGGTCGCGGGTGCTCGCAGAGAACGAGTAGGCCGTTCATCGACCCTGGAGGCCGAACCTGACCGCCTTGACTCGGAGATGAACGGGTCATTGCTCAGGCTTGTGCATATGTGGCAGATGTGATCAAAATCAATTTACCCTTCAACTACTTGGGCTGAAGGGTCACCGCACGGATGAGGAGAGGCATGAAGCGCACCATCTCCGTTCTCGCCGTCGCCGGCGGCGTTCTCGGCGCCACGCTCACCGGCGTCGGCCCCGCGTCCGCGGACACACCCGCAGTGGACTGCTCCACGGGCGGGTACACCTATGTCGTCAACAAATACGTCCCCACCAACGTCGAGGCGCCGGCGGTGGACAATCGCCTCTACAACATCGCCGGTCCGACGGCGTACACGCACGAGGTCTGCCTCGACATCCCCGACACCGAGACGTTCACGATCGAGGTCCGGATCGGGCCCACCGGGTCACAGCGAGTGATCGTGGACGACCGGCCCGGGGACAAGATCTTCCGCTTCTCGCCCGGTGCCAACACCTTCTGGCAGGTCTACGGCACGTTGACCGGGCCCGGCAGCACCTACCTGTACTACACCTGGCACGAGAAGCAGATCCCGGCCTGACCCGGAACGGCCCGGCCGCCTCGCTCGCCGAGGTGGCCGGCCTTCCCCGCGAACGCCCTGACAGGTCAGTACATCGAGATGTGGACGTGGTCGTAGTGGTTGGCGGTGACTCCGCCGCGATCGGACATGGTCCGCCAGCCCGGATGGCCGAGGTTGTAGATGCGCTGCTGCCAGATCACGTACATCACGCCCAGCTTCGGCCCGTTCTTGATGGCCCAGGCGGCCAGGCTGTCGCCGAGCGCCTTCATCTCGGGGGAGGGCATGGCGCCGCCCGAGCTCATCATGAAGTCGCAGGCGCGGCCGAGGGGGTGCTCGCCGCTGTTCTCCGCGCGGTAGCAGCCCACCGGAAACCGCAGGTTGAAGGCCTGGCCGACCTCGGTGCGCATGAGCCGCATACGGGGGGTGATGTTGTCGGAGCCGGCGGGCAGCTCCGGCGCCCACGAACCGCCGGCCCGTCTGCCCGGGGCGATCGGGATGAGGGCGTCGAGCTTGCCCTTGATCTCGTCGATGAGGTCCTCGGCGTCCTCGCGCTGCGCGGCGACCTCGGCGGCCTGCGTCTTGAGCTGTCCGGTGAGTGTCTCGGCGGCGTCCGCGGCCCGTTGCCGCTCGGCGCGGACCTGGTCGAAGTGCTCGAGCCTGGCGGCCTGCTCCTGTTTGAGCTGGTAGTTCAGCGCGGCGGTGTTCATGTCGGGCAGCGCCATCGAGCTGTCCGTCTGATAGCGCAGCCCGGCCATCTGCCGTACGGCGTCCCTGGCGACCTCGTAATCGGCCTCCGCCTTGGCCAGCCGCCCGCGCGCGGCCTTCTCCTCGACACGGGCCTTGGCGAGCGCGACTCGTTTGGCGTTGTAGTCGGCGATCAGGCGGTCGATCCTCTTCCGCAGGTCCGACAGCTCCTGCTTGAGCTGCTTCTCCGTGGGCTTGGGGTCGGCGGCGCCCGGGGTGGCCGCGCCGAACACGAGGGCGGCGGAGGCGAGCACACCGACAGCCAGGGGGAACACGCGGGGCAGAGCCCACTCCTCTCCACATGCCGGCCGGGTTAGCTGACGGGTGCGGGCTGGAGGAGCCCGGGCAGGCGGCTGCCTTGACCCCAGATGCGTGGTTGGGTCCCCGGCTCCCGGGCGAGGCGCCCGGGATTAGGCGTACCGGCTGTGACAGCCGGTGCTCCGGGATACTACTGGTAAAGAAACCCCAGGTGCCACCCAAGTCGCAACCGTTCGGTGATCAAGCCGTGACCACCTCGCGGAGCATCCGGGCGGCCTCCTCCGGCAGCACGTCGTTGACGAACGCGCCCATCGCCGACTCCGAGCCGGCGAGGTACTTCAGCTTGTTCGGCGCCCGCCGGATCGTGAAGAGCTGGAGGTGGAGATGGGCCAGGTCGCGCCGGTAGGTGACCGGGGCCTGGTGCCAGGCGGCGACGTACGGCATGACGACGCCGAACAGCCCGTCGAGGCGGCGCAGCACCTCGATGTAGAGCGGCGCGAAGGCGGCGCGCTCCTCGGGCGACAGGGCGGGGATGTCGGGCACCCGGCGGTGCGGGTAGACGTGCACCTCGAACGGGTACCGCGCGGCGGCCGGAACGAAGGCCGTCCAGTGCTCGTTGGCGGCCACCACCCGGGGGCCCTTCCGCTCGGCGGCCAGGACGTCCGCGAACAGGTTGCCGCCCCGGTGACGGGCGGCGGTGTCCAGCATCTGGCGCGTACGCGGCGTGACGTACGGATAGGCGTAGATCTGCCCATGGGGGTGCGGCAGGGTGATGCCGATCTCGGCGCCGCGGTTCTCGAAGCAGAAGACCTGCTCCACGCCGGGCAGCGCGGACAGCTCGGCCGTACGGTCGGCCCACGCCTCTACGACCAGCTCGGCCTGCTCATCGCTCAGGGAGCTGAACGACGCGTTGTGGTCGGAGGTGAAGCAGACCACCTCACAGCGCCCGATCCCCGGCCGCACCTCGCTCAGGCCGCCCACCTGCTCGTACGCCCCGGTGTTGAAGCTGAACGACGGGAACCGGTTCTCGAACACCGCCACCTCGTACGGCGAGGGGATCTCCGAGCCGGGATGTGCCGGGCAGAGCGGGCACTCCTGGGCGGACGGCAGGTGGGTGCGCGTCTGACGATGCCGGGCGACGGCCACCCACTCGTCCATCAGCGGGTCGTAGCGCAACTCGGAGGCGAGCGGGCGCGGCGGCAGGTCCCTGGGGTCGGTGGCGCTGTGGTCGGCGTCGTCGCGCCGGTCGAAGTAGATGAGCTCGCGGCCGTCGGCGAGATGGGTGATGGTGCGCTTCACGAAGCGGTCTCCAACTTTCGGCGTGCGGTGTTCGGCGTCACAGGGCGGTCTCCAGCGCGGATTCCCCGGACGGATCGGCGAGGAGGAGCTCGCCGGCGTGCTCCGACAGCTCGGCGCGCGCCTCATCCGGCAGTCCGACGTCGCTCACGACCACGTCGGCCTCGCCGAGGGCGGCGATCGTGCTGATGCCGATCGTCCCCCACTTGGTGTGGTCGGCCAGGACCACGAGCTGCTGGGCGGCCGCGATGAGAGCGCGGTCGGTCTCCGCCTCCAGCAGGTTGGGCGTGGTGTATCCCGCCCTGACGCTCATGCCGTGCACGCCGAGCATGAGCGTGTCGACGTTCAGGGAGCGGACGGCCGCCACGGCCACCGGGCCGACCAGGGCGTCGGAGGGCGTGCGCACGCCTCCCGCCAGCACCACGGTCTGGTCGGGCCGCCCCGCCCGGTGGAAGACGTCGGCCACCTGCACGGAGTTGGTGATCACAGTCAGTTCGGGCACGTCCACCAGGTGGTGGGCGAGCGTCCAGGTCGTGGTCCCGGCCGACAGGGCGACCGAACTGCCCGGCCGTACGAGGATGGCCGCCCGGCGGGCGATGGCCTCCTTCTCGGCCTGCTGCCGCACCGACTTGGCCGCGAAGCCCGGCTCCTCCGTCGAGCCGGTGCCGGTGGCGGTCGCCCCGCCGTGCACCTTGACGATCAGGCCGCGTTCCGCGAGGACCTCCAGGTCGCGGCGGATCGTCATGTCCGAGACCCCGAGGTCGCGTACGAGCTGCGCGACGCGCACCCCGCCGGTTCTGCGCACCCTCTCCAGGATCGCCTGCTGCCGTTGCTGGGCCAGCATCCACCACTCCTGTCAACAGATTCAAACAAATTATGCCCCACGCACGTGGGGACGTGTTGAGTTGGGGTCCGGGTACTTGCCGGTCGCGGCCTCGGGGAGGAGAGTGAGCGAAACGCCGTACTCGACGGAAGGCGGTCTTCATGGGCAGACGCGCACGCAAGTCGAAGGCACGCAAGAAGAAGAAGGCCAACCACGGCAGGCGGCCCACGGGCCGGTAGAGGCCCGGTCTAGGCGTTCCTGCCCCAGGCGGCGAGCAGGTGAGTCTGCTGGTCGGCGCCGGCCGGGACGCCTCGCTCGTCCCCGATCACCCCCGCCTCGCGGTAGTCCTCCCGCGCCTTCTCGAACCATTCCGAGCAGGAGGCGACGAGCTCGGGGTCGAGCCTTTCCGGCCCGCCGATGGCACGTGCCAGGTCCCAGGTGTGGATCAGCGCGTCCGCGAACAGCTCGGTGATGTACTCCTCGCCCGGCACGTCGCCGAAGGACAGATGGGCGACGGCGGTCAGGGCGCCCTCGGCGTACACGGCCTGCACGGCGCCCTGCGCGGACGCCTCGAACGCCTTGACCGGGTCGTCGCCGAGCACGTCCCCCTCGAAGGCGTCCCCCACCTCCGCGACCGTGCGGCCGGACAGCAGCTCGGGGGCCCACAGGTTCTCGGACACGACGTGGTTGACCAGCCCGCGGACGTCCCAGTCGACGCAGGGAGTCGGCAACTCCCACTGACCGCGGCGGACGAGATGGAGGCGGTCCCCGAAACCGTCCAGCGCCCTGCGGTACGCGTCACGGATATCGATCATGTCCCCTCCTCGCCACGAACTCCCCGTTCGACCGTAACTCTTCTCAACGATCAGTAATACACGCTCGCCGGGGAGGGAACACCCGGGTCAAGGGAGGTGCTGCTCGACCCAGACGATCTTTCCGTACGGAGTGGGCCGCGTGCCCCAGCGGTAGGCGAACCGCTTGATCAGCTGGAGACCGCGGCCGGTGTCCTCGTCGGGGGTGGCCGTGCGCGGGGCGGGAGCGGCGGGCGAGCCGTCGGCGACCTCGACCACCAGCGTCCGCCCGCGCAGCAGCCGCAGCTCTATCGGCGGCCAGCCGTGCTTGAGCGCGTTGGTGACCAGCTCGCTCACGATGAGCTGGGTGGCGTCCACCAGGCCGCCCAGGCCCCACCTCTGCAGCGTGCCGCGGACGAAGCGGCGCGCGTGCGAGACGAACCGCGGGTCGGCCGGCAACGGGCAGGTCGCGATCTCGTCCGGATCGAGGTCGCGCACCTGGGCCACCAGCAGGGCGATGTCGTCACGCTCGTGGCTCGACCGCTGGCTGCTGATGATCACGTCGCACATGTCCTCCAGGTCGTCGACCGGACCGGCGAGCAGGCGCCGCAGCCCCATGATCCCGGCGTCCAGGTCCCGCTCGCGGCTCTCCACCAGGCCGTCCGTGTAGAGGGCGAGCACGCTCCCGGACGGCAGGACCAGCTCGCGCGACTCCAGCGGATCGCTGCCGATGCCCAGCGGCAGGCCCGACGGCAGCTCGATGATCTCGGTCGAGCGGTCGGGGTGCAGCAGGATCGGCGGCACGTGCCCGGCGCGGGCGAGCGCGCAACTGCGCGTCACCGGGTCGTAGACCGCGTAGATGCACGTCGCGATCTGGCTCGGGTCGAGGTCCTGGCTCATGAGGTTGAGCCGGAACAGCACCTCGTCTGGCGGCAGGTCGAGGCTCGCCAGCGTACGCGCGGCCGTGCGCAGCTGGCCCATGGTCGCCGCGGCCCTGGTCCCGTGCCCCATGACGTCGCCCACCACCAGGGCCGTACGGCAGCCGGGCAGGGCGATCACGTCGTACCAGTCGCCACCGACGCCCATCAGGTCGCTGGCCGGCAGATACCGCGAGGCGATGTCCATCCCGAGCGCCTGCGGAAGCTCGACGGGCAGCAGGCTGCTCTGCAGGGTCAGCGCGGTTTTGCGCTCCGTGGTGTACAGCCGCGCGTTGTCGATGCACAGCGCGGCGCGGGCGGCCAGGTCCTCGGCCACCACCACGTCCTGCTCCTCGAACGGCAGGCTGCCGGGGCGCCGGGTGAAGACCGCGCAGCCGAGGACCCGGCCCCGCGCCCGCAGGGGCACCGCGAGGAACGAGCAGTCGGTCAGGAGCGAGGCGACCGCCTCCTCCCGGTCCAGGCTGGCGCCGATCAGCCGGGCGCTCTCCTTGTCCAGCGACGGGTACATCAGCGGCTTCCCGCCCGCCATGCACTGGGCCTGCGGGAGGATCGCCGGATAGATCGTCGCCTCGTCGACCGGGAACGCCTTCATCCAGGCGTCCGGATCGGCGCCGGCCACACCCAGGGCCACCCGGCGTACGAGGGTCGTGCCGTCGACCGGCCGGGGCGACAGCTCGCCCTCCGACATGAGGCGGTCCTGCACCATCACGGCCGCCGCGTCGGCGAAGCGGGGGACCGACACGTCCACGAGCTCCCGGCTCGTCTCGGCCAGGTCGAGCGTGCTGCCGATACGCCGGCTCGCCTCGTTCAGGAAGGCCAGCCGCTCGTTGGCGGACGCGGCGCTGCTGCGGCGCCACTGCGCCCGGTTCCCCGGGGCGGGGTCCTTGATAACGCAGTTCCGGTTCAACGAATTCTCCGGAGAGAGCGGATGGTGTTCCAGAATCGTATGGAGCTGATACCGCGCATTTCAGCCGTTTGACATGAGTGCTCCGACAGGTATGACGGCACGATGGCGCAGCCGTACCCGCCGCTCAAGGGACGAAACGGATATCAGTGAGCATGCGTCGCATCAGACGACGGGCAGGTGCGCGAGGGCCTCGTCGATCCGCCCCTGCGGAAGCGTGAAGTCCTCCAGGCGGCCGGCGAGACGGCTCTCGTAGGCGGGCAGGTCGAAATGGCCGTGCCCGCACAGGGACATCACGATGACCTTCTCCTCGCCCGACTCCGCGCACCGCAGCGCCTCGGCGATCGTCGCGGCCACCGCGTGGGCGGGTTCGGGGGCAGGCACGATCCCCTCGGCCCTGGCGAAGCGGATCCCCGCGTCGAAGCACTCGGTCTGCGTGACGGCCACGGCCTCCACCAGGCCCTGCGCGTACACGTGTGAGAGCAGCGGCGACATGCCGTGGTAGCGCAGCCCGCCGGCGTGGATCGGGTCGGGCACGAACGTGTGCCCCAGTGTGTGCATCTTCATCAGCGGCGTGAACCCCGCGGCGTCGCCGAAGTCGTAGGCGTACGTGCCGCGGGTCAGCGACGGGCAGGCGGCGGGCTCCACGCCGCGCAGCACCGGGTTCATCCGTCCCGCCAGCTTCTCGCGCAGGAACGGGAAGGCCAGCCCGGCGAAGTTGGAGCCGCCCCCGGTGCAGCCGATCACCAGGTCGGGAGTCTCGCCGAGAGCGGCGAGCTGCTCCAGCGCCTCCTCGCCGATGACGGTCTGGTGCAGCAGGACGTGGTTGAGCACCGAGCCCAGGGCGTACCGCGTGTCGTCGTGCTGCCCGGCGACCTCGACCGCCTCGCTGATCGCGATGCCCAGCGACCCCGTGCAGTGCGGGTCCTCCGCCAGGATCCTGCTGCCCGCCGTGGTCACCGCCGACGGGCTGGCGTGCAGGGTGGCGCCGTAGACCTTCATCAGCGTGCGCCGGTACGGCTTCTGGTCGTACGACGCCCGGACCATCCAGATTTCGCAGGCCAGGCCGTACTGGGCGGAGGCGAACGCCAGCGCGGACCCCCACTGGCCCGCGCCGGTCTCGGTGGTCAGCCTGCGCACGCCCTCCCGCGCGTTGTAGTACGCCTGCGGGACCGCCGTGTTGGGCTTGTGCGAGCCCGACGGGCTGCCGCCCTCGTACTTGTAGTAGATGCGCGCGGGCGTGCCGAGGGCGCGCTCCAGGCGGCGGGCGCGGATGAGCGGAGTCGGCCGCCAGAGGCGGTAGACGTCGAGGACGCCCTCGGGGATCGGGACGAACCGCTCGCCCGACACCTCCTGCCCGATCAGCGCCTCCGGGAAGAGCGGGGCGAGGTCGTCGGGGCCGACCGGCTGCAGCGTCGCCGGGTGGAGCACCGGTGGGGGCGGCGTGGGCAGGTCCGGGATGACGTTGTACCAGTTCCGGGGGATCCGGGACTCGTCGAGAAGCACCCTGGTCGGCTCGCCCATGTCTCCCAGTGTCCGCGCCGCGGGCCCATCGGGAAAGGGCGCCGGCCGATGTGGCCGGACCCGGTCAGACGCTTCCTCCCGAACGCCAGTAGACGTTGGCCTCCCGGGTGAGGAACCCCTCGTCCACCAGATAGCGGCGCAGCGCGGCATGGTCGTCGTGGAACGCCCGCAGCGCCACGTCGACCTCCTTCTCCTGGTAGCGCACGCCCACCTCGAACACCTGCGCGATGTAGTCGAGCACCATCAGCCGTTTGGCCCGCTTCACCGGTATGGAGACGAGCCGCCCGTCGACCAGGAACGCGTCCATCGGGTCGGCCGGCGTGGAGGGGACCGTGCGCAGCAGGTCGCGGAAGGTCTCCGGCCGCGCCCGCCAGCCGTCCTCCTCCCGTACGGCGAGACCGCCCCTGGCCAGCCGGTCAAGGGCCTTGGCCGCCGCCTCCGGGGTCAGCCCGGTGACCTTGTCGAGCGGCTCGCCGGGACGCAGGACCAGTCCGGCGAGGACGCGAAGCGTGTCGTCCTGCCCGAGCAGCCCGAGCACGCGGGAGATGTGCTTGTCGATCACCTGTCCACGGTATTGGGTCGATGAGGACCGCGGAAAACCTGGAGGCCGCCGTGACCGCTCGACTGGACCACACGATCGTGCACAGCAGTGACCGCTTCGAGTCCGCCCGGTTCCTGACCGGGTTGCTCGGCGAGCCGGAGCCCGGCGCGTTCGGGCCGTTCGCCACGGTCCGGGTCGCCAACGGCGTGACGATCGACTACGCCGACTCGATCGTCGAGCGGGACCGGATCGTCATGCAGCACCTGGCGTTCCTCGTCTCCGAGGACGAGTTCGACGAGATCTGCGCCCGCATCGCCGAGCGGGGCCTGCCGTACTGGGGCGGGCCGCACCACCAGGAGCCGCAGCAGGTCAACCACCGCCACCACGGTCGCGGGGTGTACGTGGACGACCCCGACGGCCACGCCATCGAGTTCCTCACGCACCCGTACGTGGAGGAGGAGTGACTTTCAGCGGCTCTGGGTCCGGCCCCGTTCGAAGACCGCGCGCCTGCGGGCGGCGAAGTCCTCCGGGCTGGCGATGGTGAGCCCGTCCCGGCCGGTCTCCAGTTCGGCCCGCAGGCCGTCGGCGCCGGTGCCGTCCCGCAGGAGGTCGTAGATCTCCCGGATCCTGCCCAGCGTCTGCGGAGTCGTCGTCGCGATGCTCCGTGCGAGCTCCACGGCCCGGGGCAGCAGCCGGTCGTGCGCGACGACCTCGTTCACCAGCCCGATGCGCAGCGCGAGGGGCGCGTCGACGAAGTCACCGGTGAACGTCATCTGCCGGGCCCACGCCTGCCCGACCGCCTGGCTCAGCCGGGCGGTCATGCCCCAGGAGGGCACGATGCCGACGCGGGTGTGGGTGTCGGCGAACCGCGCCCGTTCACTGGCGATCCTGAAGTCGCACGCGAGCGCGAACTCCAGGCCGCCGGTCACCGCCACGCCGTTGACCGCGCCGATGACGGGCACGGGGAAGTTCCGCAGCGGGAGGATCGAGTCGGGACGGCCGATGTTCACATTCGCTTCCAACTCACCGAGGTCCAGGCCCGCGCAGAAAGCGGGGTCGGCCCCGGTGAGGACCATCGCGCGCAGGTCGGGCTCGGCCGCGAGCCGCTCCAGCGTGTCCCGGAACTCCTCCAGCAGCGCCTTGGAGATCGCGTTGTACTTGCGCGGACGGTTCAGCGTCACGACCGCGACGGCCTCGGCAGGCCGGTCGACGAGGACCAGGTCGCCCATGGTGCTCCTCAGGGTCCCGGGAGTACGGCGAGAACAGGTTATAGAAACGCGCCGGAGGCCCGGAGCCCGGCGGGGGTGCCGTTGCCCCTATGGATGGGGACCCCTATCGGGAGCGGGGACCGCTCCGGCGGCTGTCAGCCGCAAGCGGTGTGGGAAACGCGAGAGCCATGGTCGGGGCGACAGGATTTGAACCTGCGACTTCTTGCTCCCAAAGCAAGCGCGCTACCAAGCTGCGCCACGCCCCGTCTCGTCGGGTACGCGTGCGCTCCGAGACTCCGGTACGCTTACGCCCTGACGACCGGATGAAGTCTAGACCAGATGGACACCGGCCGCGCGCGGACGTAGCTCAATGGTAGAGCCCCAGTCTTCCAAACTGGCTACGCGGGTTCGATTCCCGTCGTCCGCTCCATTGCGAAAGGCCAGGTCATCCCCTATGGGGAGCCTGGCCTTTCTGTTTCTCGAGTTTGTTGATCGAGGTTGAGCGCTGCGGACACTTGCTCAACCGTCTCTGGAGTCGGTAGCAGGCGACCTGTTTCCATGCGCGAGATCGTCGGCTGGGCGACCCCCGCCAGTTGCGCGAGCTCCTTGCCCGTCAGGCCCGCATCCTTGCGCAGCCGCCGCAGCAGCTCACCCAACTCCCGCAACCGATCACGCCGATCCTCCATGCAGGCGTTCTACCACCGACACTTCAGCCCGTGGTCAGAGGTCACGCGGAACACTGCCGAACTGTTCTTGGGGATCAAGGCGGCGGCGCGGCGCGCCGCCGCACGGCCCGCCGCCCGAACGCCGCCCGAGCGTGCGGCGTGGGCGCCGGTCTCGGCCGGCGGCGGGGCCACGGGCCGCCCACCGCACCACCCGCTCGCCGTACCCGACCATCGGCCGCCGCCGTGGGCCGCACCGCCGCCCGCCTGAGAATCACTCTCCGCCTTGATAGTGAACGTGTCGACTTGCCGAGAGTGCTGCCGTCATTGAACGCGGACTGCTCGCTCACCAGTCAACGATCCCACTCGGGCTTACCTAGCCTGCCTCCCATGCGGCCCGTCATCACGACTTTCCGCAACCTAACTGCCACAATGCGTCATGATCATCCGCTAGCAAGGAGTACCCATGACAAACAAAGGGATAAAGCCGTATGCCGCCGTCGCTGTGGCAGCGAGCCTGTTTACCGGCGGAACCGCCTTCGCGGCCACTGCGGAAGGCGCGCCGTCGAACTTTGCACGTCCGGCGCGGTCGCTGCCCCCGCAGCAGAGCGTTCCCGACCTGGACACGGGCGGCCCAGCCAAGGATGTCGTCTACAAGGCTGACAGCCTGATCCGTAACCAGCCAGGTCGGTTCGTCGCGCAGGCCCCGCCGTACACCCGCATCGTCAGTATCAACACGACAACCTGCCTCGGCAGCGTCATCTGTACGGCCACGGTCGCACCGGACGGCAAATCGGCCACCATGACCATGCAGAACAACAACTGGATATGGGGTGGAGAACTCAGCGTCACACTCAAAGCGGAGGACAATGCCCCGATGGCCGGCGGCCAGTTCAGCAGCACGATGACCTTCGATGGCACCACGCAGCCCCTCACGGTCAACATCGTCCCAGGCACGCAAGGGGTCATCGATGGCTATCTGAGAAACACCGCCAGCGGAGTCAACGTGCTGTTCGTTGCTCCGGGAAGCAACAGCCAGTCCTCTGGCCTCATGGCCGGTGACATCATCAGGTCCTTCAACGGCACCCCGGTCACCACCACTGCCGCCCTCAACCAGGCAATGGCAGGCAAGCGGGCCGGAGCGACGTTCCCTGTGATCGTGGAACGCGGCGGCGCCTGGGTCACTGTCCAGCTGAAACTGGACCGGCAGTAACGGAGGTCAGAGGCGGGCAGACCCACACCCGGAAAACACTGGCGAAGCCTGCCTCTGACCCGCCATGCGCATCCAAAATCCCCCCGGACCCCCTGCCCCGGAGACGTGGACGAGATGCCCTATGACCTGCATTGAACCGTCCGGAACAGCGCGAGGCCGATCTTCAATCCGCAGGTTCCGGATTCAACTCCCAGGAGTCTTGCCCAACGACTGCCGTGCAACATGCATGCAGTGATCATGACTCATCCCTTCCGGCCATGCCCGTTGCGTGCCCGTCGGGAGGGTCGCCAAGGGGGAATCGCGGGGACTCGCGGGCAAGGGGGAAGCGTCTCCGACCTGGAGCGAAGCAGGTAACGGAGGTACGCGCCGCAATCTTCCAAACTGGCTACGCGGGTTCGATTCCCGTCGTCCGCTCTGACGATGAAGGCCCAGGTCCGGGGGTGAGTCCCCGGCCCTGGGCCTTGGTCTTCTCACGGTCTCCGAATTCTCGCCATGGCGGGACGGGCACGACCGTGTCTCTCGGTCAGCTCGCTGCGGGGCAACGGCCGCCGAGCTCGGACAGCTGACCGGCGAAGGCCTTCGCGTGCTTCAGCTCGTCTTTCGCCGTGTCGGTGAGCACGCTGGCCGCCGCGGTGTCTCCGGCGGATGAGGCCTGGCGCGCGTAATCGGGGTACATCCGGGTGCCCTCGTGAGTCTCACCCTTGATCGTCGCGCACAGGTTGGCCGCGGTGCCGCGCACCGCGCCGGCCAGATTCGCCTCCTCGGCGAAGTGCTCGGTGCGCTCGACGGCGGCGGTGCGGTGGAACAGTTTGGCGAGCCTCGGCTGACCGGTCTCGCGGGCCTTGTCTCCGTAGAGGGTGTACCTCGCGTAGGCGAAGGCTTCGCCCTTCATCGCCGTACGCAGGTTCTCCAGGGTCCGGTCGGACGAGACCTCCGGCTCTCCCGCGCGTACGGTCACGCGCTTCGCCTTGACATCCGTTGGGATGACCGCGCCGGACGACGGATCGGCGACGGCCTTCGCCGCCTCGGCGAACTTCGCGTGGTGTGCGGCCTCGTCCTTGGCAATCTCCGAGAAGAGGCGGGCCGCCTGCCGGTCGCCGTCCTTCCTGGCCTGCTTGGCGAAGTTCTTGTACATCTTCGTCGCTTCGTAGGACTCGCCGCTCATGCTGTCGCGGAGGTTCGCGGCGTTGTCGCCGACCAGGCCGACGAGCTTCGCCTGCTCGTCGAGGTGCTCGCGTAATTCCGTGTGTGCGGTGCGCCTGTACAGCCCGGCCACTTCGGGCAGGTTCTCCCTGTCCGCCTGCTTCGCGTACTCGCGGTAGGCGACGTGCGCGAGCGCCTCGCCCTTCATCGCGTTCGTGACGTTGGTACGTGTCGACGGGCCGACGTCGTCCCCATGGGGAGCGGCCGCAGCCGAGGCGCGTGCGACTCCCAGAGCGAGAAGCGTGACGGTGCCGGCAGCCGTGAGACCGGCCTTGCACCAGCCGAGACCTGAGGTTTCCATGCGACCCCCCGACGGGCGTAGAGCCTGGTGAGAGGGGGGTCGGAACCCGGCATACCCGGTTACGGCGCGCGAATCTCCTCGGATGCCCTGTGTCTTGCACGGACATCTGAAAACATGGCCCCGGTGGCCGGGTGGCCGCAGGAGACCGTCAGTCGCCGGTGCGGAAGAGGGCCCAGACGGCCTTGCCGCCCTCGTCCAGCGCGTCCCAGCCCCAGGCCTGGCTGTAGGTCTCGACGATGTAGAGGCCACGTCCGTGCTCGGAGACGAAGTCGGGCTGCGCGGGTGAGGGCGCCTGGTCGCTCGGGTCCGACACGGCGAGCAGCACGTGCGGCGCGATGCGCAGGAGCGTCAGCGTTATGGGCGGCTCACCGGTGCGGTTCGCCGGACACAGAGCGTAACGAACAGCGTTGGTAACCAGTTCGCTCACGACGAGTGCCGCGTCGTCGCTCAGCTCCGACAGGCCCCACTCCCGCAGGGTCGTCCGGGTGACGTCACGTGCGGTCTTGACCGAATCGGCCTGCGGGGCCAGGGGGCACATCGTCGTATCGGACGGACCTGCCGCCCTCCGGAACCAGCCGAATCCCACGTCGCGGGTCAGCTGGCCGCCGGATTTGGGCTCGTCCGACATGGTTGCCCGTACCTCCCGCTGGCCTGAATCGATGACTGGTGCACATTTAGCCCAATATGCACCTAAGACATGATGGATCAGTGGCTCCCGCTGCTGCAAGACCCAAATGCACGTGCAGTTGTCATGTGCAGACGCACGTTGCGAATGTGCTGACCGTCAGGGACACGTAGATCAGACCTTGTCATCGGAGCCCGGAGTGGTGACACTGTGTGGGCTGGGGGTGTCGTACGGGTCGTCCCTTGGCGGCACACAGGGCCGAGGTGAGAGGGAGGCGCCGTGATACAGATCCAGGCTGGATCGGGTCCGACGGCTCTGCGCATCCTTCTCGGTTCCCAGCTCCGCAAGCTCCGTGAGAGCAAGGGCATCAGTCGTGACCAGGCCGGCCAGTGCATCCGGGCGTCCGAGTCGAAGATCAGCCGGATGGAGCTGGGCCGGGTCGGGTTCAAGGAACGCGATGTGGCCGACCTCCTCGTCCTCTACGGAGTCGAGGACGAGGAGACGCGCGATGTCGTGATGAACCTGGTCGAGAGGGCCAACGAGCCCGGCTGGTGGCACAGGTTCAACGACCTGCTGCCCTCGTGGTTTCAGGCGTACGTCGGTCTGGAGGAGGCGGCCGAGCGCATCCGCACCTACGAGGTGCAGTTCGTTCCCGGCCTGCTGCAGACCAAGGAGTACGCGCGCGCCGTCATCATGGCCGGCGCGGTCGGCGCGGCGCCGGAGGAGATCGCCAGGCGGGTGGACCTGCGGCTGGAACGCCAGCGCATCCTCGACGGCGGGAACAGCCCCAAGTTCTGGGCCGTGATCGACGAGGCCGCGCTGCGCCGCCCGATCGGCGGAGTCGACGTCATGCGAGGCCAGATCCAGCACCTCATCGACCTGATGAACCAGTCCAACGTGACGATTCAGGTCATCCCGTTCAGTTATGGAGGACACGCCGCCGAGGGCGGCGCCTTCAGCATCCTGCGGTTCGCCGACCCCGACCTGCCCGACATCGTTTACGTCGAGCAGCTCGCCAGCGCGCTCTACCTGGATAAACGGGAAGAAGTCGACCGCTACAGCGAGGTCATGGAGCGCCTCTGCGCGGTCAGCACCACCCCCACGGAGACGGTGGACCTGCTGCGGCAGATCATGGCAGACCTCTGATCAGTCGCTACCGGGCCTCATCTGCTCTAGACTGCCCTTGGCGTTGGACACCCGCCACAGTCGAGCATGCCCGGACAGGTCGCGTGCAGGCGAGACGGTGATCCTGCGCCTTTCACGTGGGCGCGGCGCGCGTTACTGTGCCGCGGTTGCCGTGCACGACGTGCCCGCGATCACCAGATGCTGGATCAAGGAGACCACCCCGTGAAGACCGCTGTCGAGGAGCTCAGCCCTACCCGGGTCAAGCTCACCGTCGAGGTGCCGTTCAAGGAGCTCGAGCCGAGCCTGCAGGCCGCGTACAAGAAGGTCGCGCAGCAGGTGCGCGTGCCCGGCTTCCGTCCTGGCAAGGTGCCGGCCCGGATCATCGAGCAGCGCTTCGGCCGCGCGGTGGTTCTCGAGGAGACCCTGAACGACGCTCTGCCCAAGCTGTACGGCCAGGCCGTTGACGAGACCGAGGTCTTCCCGGTCAGCCAGCCGGAGATCGAGGTCACCAAGATCGAGGACGGCGAGCAGGTCGAGTTCACCGCCGAGGTGGACATCCGTCCCGCCTTCGACGTCCCGGACTACCAGGGCGCCGAGATCGTGGTCGACCCCGCCGAGGTGACCGACGAGGACATCACCGCCCAGCTCGAGGGCCTGCGCCAGCGCTTCGCGACGCTGACCGGCGTCGAGAGGCCGGCCCAGAACGGCGACTACGTCGTGATGGACCTGCGCGCCGAGATCGACGGCCGCAACCTCGAGGAGCAGCAGGCCGCCGACGTGTCCTACGAGGTCGGCGCGGGCTCGGTCCTGCAGGGCCTGGACGACGCGCTGCAGGGCATGGCCGCGGGCGACGAGAAGACCTTCCGCACCACGCTCGTCGGCGGTGAGAACGCCGGCGAGGAGGCCGACGTGATCATCAACGTCAAGTCGGTCAAGGAGAAGGTGCTGCCCGAGCTGGACGACGAGTTCGCCCAGCTCGCCAGCGAGTTCGACACGCTCGACGAGCTCAAGGACAGCATCCGCGAGCAGGTTCGCCGCAACAAGCTGGTGGACCAGGTCATGCAGAGCCGCGAGAAGGCCCTCGACGCGCTGCTCGAGAAGATCGACATCCCGCTGCCCGAGAGCGCGCTCCAGGCGGAGATCGACGCGCGCAAGCACAACCTCGAGCACCAGGTCGCCGAGAGCGGCCTGAGCCGTGACGCGTACTTCCGTCTCCAGCAGACCACCGAGGAAGAGCTGTTCGCGGAGTACGAGGCGAACGCGGCCAAGGCGCTGAAGTCGGGCTTCGTGCTCGACAAGATCGTCAAGGCGGAGGAGATCGGCGTCAGCGAGCAGGAGCTGACCGACTTCGTGGTGCGCCGCGCCATGCAGATGGGCGTCGCGCCGAACACGCTGGCCCAGCACCTCGCCGACAACAACCAGCTCCCGCTGGCGATGATGGAGATCGTGCGCGAGAAGGCCAAGACCGTCATCGGGGACGCGGCCAAGGTCACCGACACCGCGGGCAACGAGGTGGACATCCAGGCCATCTACGCCGAGCTCAACCCCGAGCAGGAGGCCGTGGGCGTGGACGAGGCGGGCGAGGAGCCCGCCGAGGAGACCAAGGAGAGCTGATCTCCGAGGCCCTCGCCTGACTTCTGCCGCCGGCCTGCCGCAGGGCGGGCCGGCGCGGTGGCAGCGCTTGAACCCCCGTCGCACTCGGGTGCGCCGGGGGTTTCCGGTTATATCCGGGCAAATCGCTGGAAATTGTTTATTACCGGGGGCGGGGAGCACGCGTACGGCCGTGACACATGTGTCTCGGCAGTCCGGCCATGGGCGGGAAACACGAGCGATGCGGCGTGGATGCGCCGTCGCGGGCCGGGCATGCGCCGACAGCGAACAGTACGGCGCACGGGCATGACCTGTCTGCGCCGCGCGTTAAGGTCACAAGCAAAGCCAATCGATTACGAGCATCGGAAGGTGACGCTGTGACCAGCCCGCCGACCTTCTTCCCGACCGGTGGTTCCGGCTTCGAGGCCCGGAGCCCGGAGGGTGGCCCCTCCCGCCTCGAGGACCAGCTCTACCAGCGCCTGCTGCGCGAGCGGATCGTGGTGCTCGGCACCCAGGTGAACGACGAGGTGGCCAACCGGCTGTGCGCTGAGCTCCTGCTCCTCGCCGCCGATGACCCCGATCGTGACATCTGGATGTACATCAACTCCCCGGGTGGCTCGGTAACCGCCGGTATGGCGATTTACGACATGATGGAGTACGTGCCGAACAACGTCTGCACGGTCGCCATGGGTCTGGCCGCCTCCATGGGGCAGTTCCTGCTCTGCGCCGGCGCCCGCGGCAAGCGGTACGCGCTTCCGCACGCCCGGATCATGATGCACCAGCCGTCCGGCGGCATCGGCGGCACCGCGGCCGACATCGCGATCCAGGCCGAGCAGATGCTCTACGTGAAGAAGACACTCGCGGAGCGGATCGCCTACCACACCGGCCAGCCGCTCGAGCAGATCGAGCGCGACTCCGACCGGGACCGCTGGTTCACGGCCGAGGAGGCCAAGGACTACGGCTTCATCGACCACGTGGTGCGCAGCGCCCGCCAGGTGCCCTCCGAGGGCGCCGTCTCGTGACTGGAGCTTCCCAGATGAGTGAGCTGATCCGGCCGGGTGACATCAACGGCCGCTACGTCCTTCCCTCCTTCGTCGAGCGCACGTCGTACGGCGTCAAGGAGATGAACCCCTACAACAAGCTGTTCGAGGATCGCATCATCTTCCTCGGCGTCCAGATCGACGACGCTTCGGCGAACGACGTGATGGCGCAGCTGCTCACGCTGGAGTCGCTCGACCCTGACCGCGACATCAGCATGTACATCAACTCGCCGGGCGGCTCGTTCACCGCGATGACCGCGATCTACGACACCATGCAGTTCGTCCGGCCCGAGATCCAGACGGTCTGCCTGGGGCAGGCGGCCTCGGCCGCCGCGATCCTGCTGGCCGGCGGCACGCCGGGCAAGCGGTTCGCGCTGCCGAACGCCCGCGTGCTGATCCACCAGCCCTACACCGAGGGCGGCGGACAGGGCAGCGACATCGAGATCCAGGCTCGTGAGATCCTGCGGATGAGGTCGCTGCTGGAGGATCTCGTGGCGAAGCACTCGGGCAAGTCGCCCGACGAGGTCCGCAAGGACATCGAGCGCGACAAGATCCTCAGCGCCGAGGAGGCGAAGGCGTACGGGTTGGTGGACGACATCATCCCGTCGCGGAAGAAGCGTGCGGCGGCGGTCGCCGCTTCCTGAGGAGGTTGCCGCACCGGAACGGTGCCCATTTGGGCACGTTCCGGTGCGACTCACCGCTAGGGGGCTCACTGAGGGCCCGAGAGACGGTAACGTCGAAACCTGAGCGGGATGACGTTTTCGCACCGGATCGCGTTCAATGATCGCGAAGAGGGTGCGGACGGAAGCGACCGCGGCGGCAGGCGGTCCCACGCAAAGGAGTATCTGGGGTGGCACGCATCGGCGACGGGGGAGACCTGCTGAAGTGCTCGTTCTGCGGCAAGAGCCAGAAGCAGGTCAAGAAGCTCATCGCCGGACCAGGCGTCTACATCTGCGATGAGTGCATCGACCTCTGCAACGAGATCATCGAGGAGGAGCTGTCCGAGTCCTCCGAACTCAAGTGGGACAACCTTCCCAAGCCCCGTGAGATCTACGAGTTCCTGGACGCGTACGTCATCGGGCAGGACAAGGCGAAGAAGGCCTTGTCGGTGGCGGTCTACAACCACTACAAGCGCGTCCAGTCCGGGGAGCGAGGCCGCGACGACGGCCTGGAGCTGGCCAAGTCCAACATTCTGCTGCTCGGCCCCACCGGGTCGGGCAAGACCCTGCTCGCGCAGACGCTCGCCAAGATGCTCAACGTGCCGTTCGCCATCGCGGACGCGACCGCGCTGACCGAGGCGGGATACGTCGGCGAGGACGTGGAGAACATCCTCCTCAAGCTGATCCAGGCCGCCGACTACGACGTCAAGAAGGCCGAGACCGGCATCATCTACATCGACGAGGTCGACAAGATCGCCCGCAAGAGCGAGAACCCGTCGATCACGCGGGACGTGTCGGGCGAGGGCGTGCAGCAGGCCCTGCTCAAGATCCTGGAAGGGACCACGGCGAGTGTGCCGCCGCAGGGCGGGCGCAAGCACCCCCACCAGGAGTTCATCCAGATCGACACCACGAACGTGCTGTTCATCTGCGGCGGCGCCTTCGCCGGCCTCGAGAAGATCATCGAATCCCGGGTCGGCAGGAAGGGCATCGGCTTCAACGCGATCATCCACTCCAAGGAGGAGATGGACTCGTCCGACATCTTCTCGGACGTCATGCCGGAAGACCTGCTCAAGTTCGGCATGATCCCCGAGTTCGTCGGCCGGCTGCCGGTGATCACGTCGGTGCACAACCTCGACAGGAGTGCGCTGATCCAGATCCTCACCGAGCCGCGCAACGCGCTCGTGAAGCAGTACCGGCGCCTGCTCGAGCTGGACAACGTCGAGCTGGAGTTCACCGACGACGCGCTCGAGGCCATCGCCGACCAGGCCATCCTGCGCGGCACCGGTGCCCGCGGCCTGCGCGCCATCTTGGAGGAAGTCCTCCAGTCCGTGATGTACGAGGTGCCCTCCCGTCAGGACGTGGCCCGCGTCGTCATCACCCGTGAGGCCGTGCTGGAGCACGTGAACCCGACTCTCGTGCCGCGCGACCAGCTGCAGGCCAAGCAGCAGCGGACGCCGAGGGAGAAGTCGGCCTGACGGGCACTCGCCCGGGCGTGTTGTTGTCCACAGGGTGTGCGGCGACGGCTCGGGCGGCGTCCGGACGTCCCTAGAATTGGGCAGCGTGACTACGTCTGAGCTGCCCACCCAGTACGCCCCCGCCGATGTCGAGACCCGGAGCTACGAGCGCTGGGTATCGGCGGGCTACTTCACCGCGGACCCGGGCAGCGGGCGCGAGCCGTACAGCATCGTGCTTCCCCCGCCCAACGTGACCGGGTCGCTCCACGTGGGCCACGCGCTCGACCACTCGATCCAGGACGCGCTGACCCGGCGGGCCCGGATGCGGGGGATGGAGACGCTGTGGCTGCCCGGCATGGACCACGCCGGCATCGCCACCCAGAACGTCGTGGAGCGCGAGATCGCCAAGGACGGCCTGTCCCGCCACGACTTCGGCCGTGAGGCGTTCGTCGAGCGCGTCTGGCAGTGGAAGGAGGAGTCCGGCGGCCGGATCCTCGGTCAGATGAAGAAGCTCGGCGACGGCGTGGACTGGTCCCGCGAGCGCTTCACGATGGACGAGGGGCTCTCCCGGGCCGTCCAGACGATCTTCAAGAAGCTGTTCGACGACGGGCTCATCTACCGGGCCGAGCGGATCATCAACTGGTGCCCCCGCTGCCTGACCGCCCTGTCCGACATCGAGGTCGAGCACAGCGACGACGATGGCGAGCTCGTCTCGATTCGATACGGCTCGGGTGACGAGGAGATCGTCGTCGCCACGACCCGCGCGGAGACGATGCTGGGCGACACCGCGGTCGCCGTTCATCCCGCCGACGAGCGCTACGCGCACCTAATCGGCAAGTACGTCGAGGTCCCGCTCACCGGGCGGCGCATCCCGATCGTCGCGGACGAGCACGTGGACCCCTCGTTCGGCACCGGCGCGGTCAAGGTCACCCCCGCGCACGACCCGAACGACTTCGAGATCGGACGCCGCCACTCGCTGGAGTCGCTCGTCATCATGGACGAGCGGGGCATCATCACCGCTCACGGGCCCTTCCAGGGCCTCGACAGGTTCGAGGCGCGGCCCGCCGTCGTCGCCGCGCTGCGCGAGCAGGGCCGCATCGTCGCCGAGAAGCGCCCGTACGTCCACTCGGTCGGCCACTGCTCCCGATGCAAGACCGTGGTCGAGCCGCGTCTGTCGCTGCAGTGGTTCGTGAACGTCACGCCGCTGGCCAAGGCCGCCGGCGACGCGGTGCGCGACGGCCGCACCCGCATCCACCCGCCGGAGCTGGCCAAGCGCTACTTCGACTGGGTCGACGACATGCACGACTGGTGCATCTCCCGTCAACTGTGGTGGGGTCACCGAATCCCCGTCTGGTACGGCCCGGACGGCGACATGGTCTGCGTGGGACCCGACGAGGAGCCGCCGGCCGGTTACGAGCAGGACCAGGACGTCCTCGACACGTGGTTCTCCTCGGGACTGTGGCCGTTCTCCACGCTGGGCTGGCCCGACGACACGCCCGAGCTGGCCCGCTTCTATCCGACGAGCGTCCTGGTCACCGGCTACGACATCCTGTTCTTCTGGGTGGCCCGGATGATGATGTTCGGGTTGTACGCGATGGACGGCCAGCCGCCGTTCCGCACTGTGGCGTTGCACGGCATGGTGCGCGACCAGTTCGGCAAGAAGATGTCGAAGTCGTTCGGCAACGTCGTCGACCCGCTCGACTGGATCGAGCGATACGGCGCGGACGCCACACGCTTCACGCTGCTCCGCGGTGCCAACCCCGGCTCCGACGTGGCGATCAGCGAGGACTGGGCGGCCGGCTCCCGGAACTTCTGCAACAAGATCTGGAACGCCACCCGGTTCGCGCTGATGAACGGCGCCGTCTCCGACGGCCTGCCCGATGACCTCACCGCGGCCGACCGGTGGATCCTGTCCCGGCTGCAGGAGGTCGTCACGAGTGTCGACGCGGCCTTCGAGGAGTTCGAGTTCGCGAAGGCCTCCGACGCCCTCTACCACTTCGCCTGGGACGAGGTCTTCGACTGGTACGTCGAGTTGGCCAAGGTGCAGTTCGCCGAGGGCGGTGCGGTCGCCGAGAACACCAAGCGGGTGCTGGGGCACGTCCTCGACGCGCTGCTGCGGCTGCTCCACCCGCTCGTGCCGTTCGTGACCGAGGAGCTGTGGCGTGCCCTGACCGGCAGGGAGTCGATCGTGGTGACTCCCTGGCCATCGGTGTCGCCCGACCTGTTCGACCCCGCGGCCGAGCAGGAGATCGCCTCCCTGCAGAACCTGGTGACGGAAGTGCGCAGGTTCCGATCCGACCAGGGGCTGAAGCCCGGCCAGCGCGTGGCCGCGCGGCTGTCCCTGGCCGGTACGGCTCTCGCGGCCCATGAGGACGCGATCCGGGTCCTGCTGCGCCTGGACGAGCCGGCGGACACCTTCAATCCGACAGCCCGGCTCACCGTCGGCACGGTGCTCGTGGAGATCGACACGGCCGGTGCCATCGACGTCGTGGCCGAGCGGAAGCGGCTGGAGAAGGACCTGGCCGCGGCGCGCAAGGAGCAGGCACAGGTCACCGCGAAGCTCGGCAACGAGCAGTTCATGGCCAAGGCTCCCGAGGACGTCGTGGCGAAGGTGCGCCGGCGTGCCGAGCAGGCCGGCGAGGACATCTCTCGCCTCGAGGCCCAGCTCGCCGCCCTGCCGGCATAGGTGTGCCGGATGAGGTTTGGGAGTGCTGGAGACGGGGCAAGACTGTGTAGTTGCCTAAGTTGTCTCCAGCACCTCTCAACCGGTGCTAGTCTTTCTCTCGCGCTGAGGGTCCGGCGAGTCGGAACACCCCACGGGGATCCGGTTGTTAGACTCTCGGTTACTCCCTCCCTCTGACCCGATCTCGGGTGTCTCGTCGCGATTCGACGAGGTGCCGGGGATCGAGTAAGTTCGAGGGGTTGTCCCGGAAACGGGGCGGCCGAAATTCTCGGTGAAAAACGGAATTCAAAAGCAAATCGAGTTGATTTGACACGAATAACCGGACTCGCCAGAATAGAGGCACAACGAACGAAGCGAAACGCCCCGGAGCGTAGGGCCTGGTGAATCGGGTTCTGGGTGATGGTGGTCGCGTCCGTTTCTTGAGAACTCAACAGT
>NZ_JBFAOO010000018.1:0-64317 GCF_040675265.1 Microbispora sp. NPDC049633 | reverse complement strand
TAGAACTCCCCCTCCAGACCGCCGCCCCTGCCGGGGCGGACCCGCAGGAACCGCCGCCCGTAATCGGCCCGCTCATCGCGGTCCTCACCATCGGGATCCAGCACCGCCCGCAGATAACGACCCGCCTTGGCCACCTCCGCCGCCCCCGCCCTGCCCGCCAACTCCACCAGGATCGGCTCGGCCAAACCGGCCTGCTCATCCGACAGACCCGAAACCGCCGCACAGATCGCCTCGGCCACCCCCGCCGCCAACCCACCGGCGGCGAACATCTCCCGCACCTTCGGCAGGCGGGCAAGCTCCACCGCCAGGGTCAGCAGGCGGCCTGCTCCCGCGACCGTCATCCCGCCCGTGGTGCGCAGCCAGCTACGGGTGGAGGCATGCCCATGCCGCTTGGCCTGCCCCGCCCGATGCACCCGCCCCACCCGATCAGCAAGAGCACACGTGATCCGATCCCGCGCGAACAACAACTCCTCGGCCTCGGCCAGGCAGATGTCCACATCGTCGGGAACCGGCGCCAACGCCAACGACTGCGCCGACTCACGCACCGAGGCCACCAGCACCCACGACGACCGGCCCCGGCCATCGGCGGCTCGGCCATCGGCGGCCCTGCTGGCGGTGGGCGCGTCGTCTTCCACATTGTCGTCGCGGGCTGCCTCGTCACGGGCTGCCGAGCCGTCGGACGACCACAAAGGAGAATCGGCAGTCAGCCGATCCCACCAACCGCCATCGGCATTATTCGAACGATGGAGGCGCTCAGGATCGAGGTCGAACAGATCCATCGCACCTCCTCATCGCTTGATTCGAAAATCTGTATGAATTTTCTCCCAGCCGACTCACCTTGAGCAACCTGACCAGGCGATTTGTTGGAGCTACAGGCGCGGCAGGAGATCGAGCAGGGCGTGGAACACGTAAGAGAGCCCGACCGCGACAAGGACGGGAATGACCACGCTGAGACAGACAGCCAGAGCGCAGCCGCGACCTCCGCTCAGAGGGTTGGGAACCGGTTCCTGCGGCTCCACTCCATGCCACAGGGATCGGGGTTCGAGGAGGAGGAACAGCATCGCGCCCGCCTCGCCGACCGTGAACAGCCAGAACCAGGCCCATCTGCTCCCCAGCCTGGGCCGTTCCATGCCGAGCATGACGAGGAGCGCGGCGACCCAGGCGACGCCGACGGGCCAGGCCGCGCCGCGGACCGGCACGTGGAACGGCCAGCCCGAGAAGAACCCCTGGCGGGACTGAGCCGGCACGGCCTCCGGTCGGGGAACGGCGGCATCGAGATCGCGAAAGAGGTGACTGCGGGTGTGGGCCTCGGACTGGTCGGCGTGGTACCAGAACAGGGGGCCCGTCGACCAGCGCAGGTCCACCGGTTCCCCCCGGTAGATCACATACGTGACCTGCCCGGCCCGCAGCGCCGTGTGGAAGTCCGCGAGGGTGCGCTCGCGCGGCGTCAGGCTGAGCACGGTCACCAGAGCGCCCCACAGCAGCACGACGAGCAGCACCACGCGTACCCACAGCCCCGCGATCCGGTACGGCAGTCGCATGATCCGAGCTTCACACGGGCGCGCTCCCGGGAGAAGCGCTACAGCCGGTCCTGGCGGGGCAGCACCACCTCGCGGGCCAGGAGGAGCAGGGCCGCCGCCAGCGGGATGCCGAGCAGGGCCCCGACGATCCCGAGCAGCGCCCCGCCGAGGAGCGCCCCGACGATGGTCGCCACGGGCGGTACGTCGACCGACGACTTGAACACCTTCGGAGAGATCCAGTAGTTCTCGACCTGCTGGTAGACGACGAAGAAGACCACGCAGGCGATGCCGGCCTGCACCGAGGAGAGGAAGCCCACGCCCGAGGCCACGACCGCGCCGATGACCGCGCCCACCAGCGGGATCAGGTCGGTGACCGCGACGAAGATGGCCAGCGCGAGCGCGTACGGCACCTTCATCATGGACAGGAACAGGAAGGTCACCACTCCGGCGATCAGCGAGATGATCAGGTTGCCCGCGACGTAGCCGCCGATCTGATTGATGATCTCGTCCCCGAGCAGGCGGACCCGCGTACGGCGTGAGCGGGGCACGAACCGGTAGGCCGTCTCCTTGATGGAGTTGAGCGACCCGAGGAAGTAGAGCGTGAGCACGAGCACGGTGAAGCCGCTGAACAACGCGCTGATCACGATGCTCGCCACGCCGAGGAGACCGCCGAACATCTGGGTGGCGAGCCCGCCGCCCGCGACGTACTGCTGGATCTTGTCGAGGATCTGGTAGCGCTCGTCCACCGAGCGGATCACCGGATGGTTCTGGAGTTGCTGCACGTAGTCGGGCAGTTGCCGGACGAACCCGGTGGTCTGCTCGGTGAGCGGCGGCACGACCGCGAGCCCGAAGACCACGAAGAACGCGATGACCGACCCGAACACGATCGTGATCGCGAGGCGGCGGGACAGGTTGCGCCGCTGGAGCGCCTCGACCGCGGGATTGAGGCCGATGGCCAGGAACAGGGAGACCACGATCAGCACGATCGCCGAGCCCGCGCTGGCGATCGCCTGGACCAGGAGCCAGGCGGTCAGCACGCCCAGGGCGCCGATCAGGCCGAACATGAACGGGTTGCCACGCAGCGGGCGTCCCGGCAGGCCGAACGGCCGGTCGAGGGGCATGTCGTGGTCGTGGGCCTGCGGGTTCACGCCGTCCCGGGACCGGTCGGGGGCCGCCGGAGAGCCGGCCGGCTCCGGCGTCGTCTCGCTCTGGCCGGGGAGCGAGGGGAACACGCTGGAGATGCCGCTTCCTGGGGAAAGACCGCTGTCGGACACGCCCCCACTGCTGCCCAACCAAGGTCACTTGACACGGATTTATCCGGACAAGTCGCCCTACCCTGCTGGTGAGGCCTGCGTGGCCCGCGGCACTCGCGCGGTCCGCAGCAGCGCGGCTCCGGCGAGGTAGACCGGGAGCATCGGCGCGGGCAGCCCGTCCGAGCCGGTGAGCGCCGCGCCGAGGATACCTGCGACGACCAGGCCGGCGCCCACGAGGGTGACGGCCGCGGCGCCCACGCCGACGGGCCGGCCGGGCGCCGGGCAGGGACCCGCGCGCCGTTCGAACCGGCCGAACACGGCGACGAGGACCACGAGGGCCGCCGTCAGGAACGCGAGCCAGGGCACGCGCAGGAGCAGCCAGGCGGCCGACCCGGGCGGCGGCTGCGGCAGCAGGCCGGTGACGTAGAGGGCGGGCACGGCGATCACGACCGCGGTCATGTGCCAGAGGAACACCGTCATGATCACGGAGTTGGTCGCGACGACGGCCGTCCACGGGCGCGTACGGCGCAGCATGCGCCCGCCGCGCTCGTGCAGCAGCAGGGCGACGCCCGTCTGCGCGACCGCCAGGGCGAGCAGCGCGAGCGTGGGCGGCGAGGTGTTCTGCAGGCGGTCGCCGGGGTCGGCCACCATGCTCACCGGGTACGGCCCCGGGACGGTGAGCAGCACGAGCGCCGCCAGGCCGCCCGCGGCCATGGGCGCCGCGACCCGGGGACGGGCGGGCAGCGCCCCCTCCCGCCAGGCGATGCCGAGCTGGTAGACCGCCGCCCAGGCCAGCAGGTAGCCGGCGGCGCCGAGCACGGCCGGGCCGCCGAGCAGCCGGGCCGCGTCCCCGAGCGCCACCGGCACCGCGAACACGACGGGCACCGCGAGGCCCGCCCTGCGGTGCAACGCGAGCAGGACCGGCGTGAGCAGGACGACCGTGACGTACGCGGCGAGGAACCACAGCGGCAGGCAGGCGAGCCAGACTCCACGGCCGGCCGTGACGGGATCCGTTCCCAGGAGGACCGCGAGCAGGGCCGCGCCGCTCAGCGTGAGGACGAACGCCGTCGTCGGGCGGATCAGCCGGTCGGTGCGGCCCAGGAACCACCCGATCGCGCCGCCGCCACGACGCCGGTAGGAGTCGAACGAGGCGGCGTTGGCGAAGCCGCCCACCAGGAAGAACACCGGCATGACCTGGAACAGCCAGGTGAGCGGCCGGGCCCAGGGGGCGAACGCGAGGACCGTGCCGCCGCCGACGCGATCGCCGTACGTCACCACGACGGCCAGCCAGTGCCCGAGGACCACCAGGGCGATCGCGACGGCGCGCAGCAGGTCGACGTGGCGGTCGCGGCCGGGCGGCGTGCGCTCCGCCGTACGCCGCAGGGTCGTGAACATCTAGTCGCTCTGGTGCTGCGGTTCGCTGATCTCCTTCACCACCGGCGTGAGCAGGTCGGCGGTGAGCTGGTGCAGCTGGACGAGCAGGTCGTCGATCGTCAGCATGCCGACCACCCCCGCCTCGTCGGCCACCGGCAGCCTGCGGAAGGCGTGGTGGCGGAACACGTCGAAGGCCACCTCGACCTCGTCCTCCGGCCGCACCACCACGGGATCCTCCGACATCACCTGGCCCACCGGCGTGTCCCCGTCCCCGCCCTGGGCGAGCACGCGCACGGCGAGGTCCCGGTCGGTCACGACCCCCGCGACGCCCCGCCCTTCGGACACGACGACACAACCGACCCCCGAGTAGTCCATGTGCCGCGCGACGTCCCGCACCGGCGTGATCGGCGGCACGACGACCACCGGCGTGGACATCAGATCTTTGATTCTCATGGCGGGCCCTCCCCCTCGTACGGAAGTCCGCCCTGCTTTGTGACCTAATGCCCTATTTATCCCTCTAAGTCCGAATAAACGTGGAGATGGAGGTGATCCGTATGATCACGCTGAGTGTCATCAAGGCCGACACAGGGGGGTTCGTCGGCCACTCCGCCGTCCATCCCCGGCTGCTGGCCGAGGCCAGGCGGGAGATCGAGCGGGCGAAGTCCTCCGGGCTCCTCATCGACGGCCACGTCGACAGCTGCGGCGACGACATCTCGCTCATCATGACCCACACCTACGGCCAGGAGGCGGGGCTGATCCACTCCTTCGCCTGGGACACGTTCCAGGCGACCACCCACCTCGCCAAGGAACTCGGCCTGTACGGCGCCGGCCAGGACCTGCTGTCGGACGCCTTCTCCGGCAACCTGCGCGGCATGGGCCCGGGCTACGCCGAGCTGGAGTTCGAGGAGCGGCCGTCCGAACCGGTGCTGTGCTTCCTGGCGGACAAGACCGAGCCGGGCGCTTGGAACCTCCCGCTGTACAAGATGTTCGCCGACCCGTCCAACACCGCCGGACTGGTGATCGACGAGAAGATGCACGCCGGGTTCGCCTTCGAGGTGTACGACCTCCGCGAGGACCGGCGCATCATCTTCGACTGCCCGGCGGACCTGTATGACATGCTCATGTACATCGGCGCCCCGTCCCGTTACGTCATCCACGGCGTGCGCTCCAAGACGCTGGGCACGACCGCGGCGGCCACCAGCACCCAGCGGCTGTCGCTGATCGCCGGCCGGTACGTCGGCAAGGACGATCCGGTGCTGATCGTGCGCTGCCAGTCGGGCCTGCCGGCCGTGGGCGAAGTGCTGGAGCCGTTCGCCTTCGCGTACTCGGTGGCGGGGTGCATGCGCGGCTCGCACCACGCGCCGCTGATGCCGGTGTCCGTCGGGCAGGCGCACCCGTCGCGGTTCGACGGCCCGCCGCGGGTGGTCGCTCTCGGCTTCCAGATCAAGGACGGCAGGCTGATCGGCCCGCGCGACATGTTCGACGACCCGGCGTTCGACGGAGCCCGGCGGCAGGCCGGCGAGGTGATGGACTACCTGCGCCGTCACGGGCCGTTCGAGCCGCACCGGCTGCCGCTGGAGGACCTGGAGTACACCACCATGACCTCCCTCACCGCGCGCCTGGCACACCGCTGGACGCCGATCACGACCGAGGTCGCGACCCCGGTGGGCGGCTGACGATGAAGGCATTCGTCGGCGACCACCTGATCGTGGAGAGCATTCGCACGGGCAGGGCGGGCCGCGTCGGGATCGTCGTGGCGCTCTACCACACGGATGGTTCGCCGCCCTACCTGGTGCGATGGCTCGACGAGGAGCGGGAGACGCTGTGCTACTACCCCGGGCCCGACGCCCGGGTCGAGCACAGCTGGGAGCGGCTGCCCGAGAGTCCCTGATCTTGTTGCCGATCAGCCCGCTGACCAGTCCGCCGCCTGCCGCAGGCACTCGATCACGTCCTCGTCGCGCGTCTGGCTGAAGTCGTCGTACCAGGCGCCGATCGCGTAGAAGTGATCGGGCGTGTCGAGGCAGACCACCTCGTCGGCGTCCCTGCGCAGGCTCGCGATCGTCTCGGGGGCGCCGACCGGCACCGCGAGCACCACCCGGGAGGCTCCGTGGGCGCGCGCCACCTGGCAGGCGGCACGGGCCGTCCCGCCCGTCGCGATGCCGTCGTCCACCACGATCACGGTACGGCCGGCCAGGTCCACGGGCGCGCGATCACCCCGGAAGCGTTGTGCCCGGCGCTCCAGTTCGGCCCGCTCACGCCGCTCCACCTCGGCCATCTCGTCGCGGGTGACGTTGGCGAGCCGCAGGACGTCGGGGTTCAGCACCCGCACCCCGCCCTCGCCGATGGCGCCGAAGCCCAGCTCCGGCTGGTACGGCACGCCCAGCTTGCGTACGACGATCACGTCCAGAGGGGCGCCGAGGGCCCTGGCGACCTGGAACGCGACCGGCACGCCCCCTCGCGGCAGCCCGAGGACGACCGCGTCCTCCGCGCCGGGGAGTCCGCGCAACCGCTCGCCCAGGCGCAGCCCGGCGTCCCGACGATCGACGAACACGGCAGTCACCCCTGACCTTCGCTCCTGCTTCTCACGGTCCGTCCCCACCGCCGTCCGCGGTAGGGCCGAAGGGCCCGGGGAAACAGCCCGGGGAAATAGACTGTCGCCGTGACCTCGACCGACCCGGCCCTCGACGGGGAGCTTCCGCGTCAGAGGCTGACCGTGGCCGAGATCGCCCACCTGGCCGGAGTCTCCGCGCCGACCGTGTCCCGGGTGCTCAACGGTCATGCGGGAGTCGCCCTGGCCACCCGGCAGCGGGTGGAGGCGGTGCTGCGGGAGCACGGCTACCGGCGGCGCGACAGCGAACCCGCGGCGATCCTCGAGCTCGTCTTCCACGCCTTGGAAAGCCTGTGGGCACTGGAGATCATCCAGGGCGTCGAGCAGGTCGCGCGGGAGCACGAGCTGGCCGTGGTGCTGACCGAGATGGAGGGCAGGCTGACCCCGGGCAGGGCGTGGACCGAGCAGGTGCTCGCCCGCCGTCCCACCGGGGTCGTCGCGGTCTTCTCCGAACTCACCGTGCAGCAGCAGTCGCAGCTGGCCACCCGCTCGATCCCCCTGGTCGTGCTCGACCCGACCGGCGAGCCGCTGCACCAGACCCCGTCGGTCGGCGCCACCAACTGGAGCGGCGGGATGGCCGCCACCCGCCACCTGCTCGACCTCGGCCACCGCCGCATCGCGATGCTGAGCGGGCCCACCCAGTGGCCGTGCTGCCGGGCGCGGCTCGACGGCTACCGCGCCGCGATGGACGCGGCGGGCGTGCCGGTGGACCCCGCGCTCGTGCGCGTCAGCACGCTGTACGTGGAAGGCGGCCTGCGTGACGGGGCCGAGCTGCTGCGCCTGCCCGATCCCCCGACCGCCGTCTTCGCCGCCAACGACCTGCAGGCGCTCGGCGTGTACGAGGCCGCCAGGCGGGCCGGGCTGCGCATCCCGGAGGACCTGAGCGTCGTCGGGTTCGACGACCTGTCGTTCACCCAGTGGACCGGGCCGCCCATGACGACCGTACGGCAGCCGCTCGTGCAGATGGGGGCGGCCGCCGCGCGGATGGTCCTGGCCCTCGCGGACGGCGGGCACCTCGAACAGCACCGGGTCGAACTCGCGACCACCCTCGTCGTACGGGAGAGCACCGCGCCGCCGCGCTCCTGAGCGGCGTTCACCGCGCCCCGGCCCAGGTGGCCCGCCGCCACAGCCACTCCAGCGGGCCGTACGGGCGCCGGCGCAGCCAGAGCGTGGACCACAGCCACTGGACGGCGAGGACGGCGGCCGAGGTCAGGGCCACCCGCGCCGAGGACCAGGCGTCCGCCGGGCCGCCGCCGACGCGGGCGATCAGCAGGACGAGGACCGTCGCGGTCAGGTAGTTGGTCAGCGCCATCCGCCCCAGCGGCGCGAACAGGGCCGCCAACACCGGCCGCAGCGGCGTCGCGAGCAGCACCAGCAGGGCGCAGACGTACACCCCGGCGACCAGCAGCCCGCCCAGCGCCAGCGCGCGGCTGAAGCCGGGGTCGCCGCCGCCCAGCCGGGTCTGCCACCACAGGACGGGCGCGGCGAGCGCCGCGAGGGTCAGGCCGAGGACTGCGGGCACCCGGACGGACCGCTCGATCCGGGCGGTCACGCCATACCGGGTCAGCGCGGAACCCAGCAGGAACAACCCGGCGACCAGCAGGAACCTCTCGCCTCCGAGGATCAGCGACGCCGTGACGAGCGTGGGGGCGAGCACGGCGACGGCCGGGCGCGGCAGCCACGTCGAGGGCAGCAGCACCAGCAGTCCGACGACGGCGTACGTGCTGAGGATGTCGCCGGGCCACAGCAGGAAGAAGTGCGCCAGCCCGGCCGCGAGCAGCACGAGCAGCCGGCGGGCCAGGACCAGCCGCGGCCGGGCGACCCGGGCCGCGGCCGATTCCAGCAGCAGCGAGAACCCGACCCCGAACAGCAGGGAGAAGATCGGGAAGAAGCGCTGCTCGACGAGCAGCCCCATCCAGGCGTCGTCGGGGGTCGCGGGCTCGCCGGGCGCCATGAGGTCGCCGAGGTGGGCGATCGGTTTGACGTTGGCCAGCAGGATCCCGCACAGCGCGAACCCGCGGACCACGTCGAGCGCGACGATGCGTTCACGTTTCATGGGGCCTCATGGTGCGGGGCGGCCGCCCGGCTCCGGCACCGGCCGGAAGCGGGAATCAGGCCGGTCGCAACCGTACTTTCGGCCGGTTCCGCGCGAAGCGGCCGATCTCATAGCCTCGGCATCGTGCGGGTGCGGAGATGGGCGGCCGACATCGGGCTGGGTGTCGTGTTCGCGGTGGCGCTGGCCTTCTGGGCCTCCCGGATCGCGGACAGCTGGGGCGGCGGCTACTGGCGGTTCGGCTGCGCGGCGGGGGCCGTGGTCTGCGCCGCCGCCCTCGCACGGCGGCTCGACCGCACGCGGGCGGCCGTCGCCGGCCTGGCCGTCGCGGCGACCGCCGTCCTGGCCTCCCGGTTCGCCGGGCTGCCGAGCGAGCCCGGCCCCGGCATGGCTCTGGGCCTGTCGGTGCTGATGGGCTCGGCGGTGCGGGTGCTGCCCGTGCACGTCGCCCGCGCCGTGGCGGGCGGCGGCCTCGTCGTGGCGGTGGGCAGCCTGCTGTCCGCGCACGCGCTCACCGCGGGGGTTCCCTCTGTCACCGCGCTGAACGTGGCGGCCTGGCTCGCGGGTGTCGTGGCCGGGCTGGTTCCCCGGCTGCTCGACGCCCGCCGCCGGGCCGCCGCCGAGGCCGTGCGCCGCGCCGAGCGGCTGGCGCTGGCCCGCGAGCTGCACGACGTCGTCGCGCATCACGTCACCGGCATCGTGGTGCAGGCCCAGGCCGCCCGGATCGTGGCGCGCAGGAGTCCCGAGAAGGTCGGCGGCTCCCTGGCGGACATCGAGGCCGCCGGTTCCGACGCGCTGGCCGCGATGCGCCGCGTCGTCGGTCTGCTGCGCGACCCCGGTGACCCCGCCGGCCCGGCCGCACCCGCGGGACCGGGCGAGCTGGACGAGCTGGTCGAACGCTTCGAGGCCGACGGCCGCGCCGTACGCGCGCGGCTGCCGGGCGAGGAGGAGACGGCCGCGTGGCCGCCCGAGGTGACCGGCACGGTCTACCGGGTCGTGCAGGAGTCGCTGACCAACATCGCGCGCCACGCCCCGCACGCGCGCTCGGTCACGGTCAGCGTGGAGCGGGACCGGGAGGCCGTCACCGTCGAGGTCGCCGACGACTCGCCGCGCGGCCCCTCGCGGCACCACCAGCGCGGCGGATACGGCCTGCTCGGGATGCGTGAGCGGGTCGAGGCCCTCGGCGGCACGCTGCGGGCCGGGCCACGTCCAGGGTCCGGCTGGTCGGTGCTCGCCACCCTGCCGGTCCCGGCGCGCGACCAGCGATGTGACCACCGATGACGATCAGGGTGCTGGTGGCCGACGACCAGGCGATGGTCCGCGGCGGCCTGCGGCTGATCCTGGAGGACCAGCCCGACATCGAGGTGGTCGCCGAGGCGGCCGACGGAGCCGAGGCCGTCGAGGCGGCCCGGCGGCTGCGGCCGGACGTGTGCCTGGTGGACGTGCGGATGCCCCGGCTCGACGGCATCGCGGTCACCCGCGCCCTGGCCGGGCCGGGCATCCCCGAGCCGCTGCGGGTGGTCGTGGTCACCACCTTCGACCTGGACGAGTACGTCTACGGCGCGCTGCGGGCGGGCGCGACCGGCTTCGTGCTCAAGGACTGCGGCCCCGCCCTGCTCGTGGAGGCCGTGCGCGCCGCGCACCACGGGGACGCGCTGGTCTCCCCGTCGGTCACCCTGCGGCTGCTACGCCACCTGACGGCCGCCGCGACGGCCGCGAGGCCGTCTGCGGACCATCCGCTCTCGAAGCGGGAGATCGAGGTCGTCAGGGCGGTCGCCAGGGGGCGCACCAACCAGGAGATCGCCGCCGAACTGTTCATCTCACTGAGCACGGTCAAGAGCCACGTGGCCGGTGTGCAGGCCAAACTCGGCCTGCGCAACCGGGTCGAGATCGCCGCGTGGGCCTGGGAGAACCGCATCGCGGACGGCACCTGATCATCCCGATTTGTGGGGTTTTGTCTGGTTTTGGCTGGGCAGAAGGGAGGCACGAACACTAGGGAGGGTGGCAGCATGGCCGTCAGCGGCATCATCTCCGCCATCATCATCGGACTCATCATCGGCGCCCTCGGCCGGCTGGTCGTCCCCGGACGCCAGGCCATCCCGATCTGGCTGACCATGATCATCGGTATCATCGCCGCCTTCATCGGCACGGCGATCGCCGGAGCGCTCGGAGTCGCCCCCGCGGACGGGTTCGGCTGGATCCAGCTGATCATCCAGGTGGCGCTCGCCGCGATCGGCGTCATGGGCGCCGTCGCGTTGTACCGTCGCAAGAGCGTCGGGTAACCCTGCCCCGCCGACGGCCCCGGTCCGGCCGGGGCCGTCGGCGTGTGCGGACTGTAGTGATCTTTACGAAATCACCGACATCTGTTGATTCCCCCCGTCCCGGCTCGGCGTACGGTCGGTATCCAGGGGTTTTCCCTGAGGGATGACGCGATCCGGGGGAAGTGGTCCGGGATGGACCAGGCGGTCCTTGCACGTGTTCCGGAGGTCTTCGCGCGCCGCGTGGGACCGGCGCTCGGCCTGGCCGACGAGGCCGACGCGGTGGCCAGGGCCTGCCACGCGATGGCGACGCGCTTCCACGGCGGCGGCAGGCTCATCGTCTTCGGCAACGGCGAGGCCGCCACCGACGCCCAGCACATCTCGGTGGAGTTCGTCCATCCGGTGATCGTGGGCAAACGGGCGCTCCCGTCGTTCTCACTCACGAGCGACGTGGCGACGATCACAGGAGTCGCCGCGACGGCGGGCCTGGAGGAGGTCTTCGCCCACCAGCTGCGCCGTCTCGCCGCGCCGCGGGACATCGCCCTCGGCGTCTCGCCCGACGGCGGCTGCGTGAACGTGCTCCGCGGCCTGGAGGCCGCACACCGGCTCGGCCTGCTCACGCTGGCGCTGACCGGCGGCGACGACGGCGGGCCGATCGGCCGCAGCCCGGCCGTCGACCACGTCCTGATCGCCCGCTCCGCCGATCCGCGTGTGGTCAAGGAGGTGCACGTCACCACCTACCACATCCTCTGGGAGCTGGTGCACGTGTTCTTCGAGCAGCCGGGTGTGCTCGACCCACGGGTGATCCCGTGAACTGCCCCGGCGAAAGCTGCGTCACCTGCTCCGACGAGGCGGTCGCGGTGACCGTCGTACGGCTCCTGGAGCGGGAGCTCGCGCTCGTCGACACCGGCCGGGGCCGGGAGGTGGTCAGCGTCGCCCTGGTGGACGCCGGGGCCGGCGACACGATCCTGGTCCACGCCAAGGAGGCCATCGCGGTCATCGCGGTCGCGCGGGAGGTGGGTCGGCCGTGACCGGCGACATGGAGGCGCTCTACCCCTTCCTCTACTCGGAGTCCACCGACCTCGACGCGGTCATGACCTCCGTACGTCAGTCGACGGTGGAGAAGGTGGACGAGATCGTCACCCTGCGCCGGACGGTGCTGGAGCGCGACGGGGACCGGATCGCCGCCTGCGCGCAGGACATGGCGGAGTCGTTCGCGGCGGGGGCCCGGCTGTTCGCCTTCGGCAACGGGGGCAGCTCGACCGACGCCCAGGACGTGGCCACGCTCTTCATGAATCCCGGCTTCATCAACCACGGGGGTCCTGCCCGCCCTCTTCCCGCGTTCGCTCTCACGGCGGACATCGCGGTCGTGACGGCGCTGGCCAACGACATCGGCTTCGAGGTGGTCTTCGCCCGGCAGCTCGCCGCGTCCGCCTTCGCCGGGGACATCGCGCTCGGCCTGTCGACCAGCGGGAACTCCCGCAACCTCATCGCCGCGTTCGAGGAGGCGGGCCGGCGCGGCATGCTCACGGTCGGACTGGCGGGCTACGGCGGCGGCCAGATGGCCGAGCTCGGCACCATCGACCACCTGTTCGTGGTCCCCTCGGCCTCGGTCCACCGGATCCAGGAGGCCCAGACGACCGTCTACCACGCGCTCTGGGAGCTGACCCAGCAAGCGCTGATCCGATCGGAAGCCGGTGACAGCGATGACGGCGCCTGACGGACAGAACGAGCCTGTCATCCACATCCTGTGGATAAACGCCGGGCTGAGCTGCGACGGCGACTCGGTCGCGCTCACCGCCGCGACCCAGCCGAGCATCGAGGAGATCGTGCTCGGCGCGCTGCCCGGCCTGCCCAAGGTCGAGGTCCACTGGCCGCTGATCGACTTCGAGTGCGGCCCGATGCAGGGCGCGGACACCTTCATCGAGTGGTACTTCAAGGCCGACCGGGGCGAGCTCGACCCGTTCGTGCTGGTCATCGAGGGATCGATCCCCAACGAGTCGATCAAGCGAGAGGGCTACTGGTGCGGGTTCGGCAACAACCCCGACACCGGGCAGCCGATGACGACCAGCGAGTGGCTCGACCGGCTCGCGCCGAAGGCGACCGCCGTCCTCGCCGCCGGCACCTGCGCGACGTACGGCGGCATCCACGCGATGGCGGGCAACCCGACCGGGGCGATGGGCGTGGCCGACTACCTGGGCTGGGACTGGCGGTCGAAGGCCGGGCTGCCCATCGTCAACGTGCCCGGCTGCCCGATCCACCCGGACAACCTGTCGGAGACGATCCTCTACCTGCTCTACCAGCTCGCCGGGCAGGCGCCGATGATCCCGCTGGACCACGCGCTGCGCCCGACGTGGCTGTTCGGCCAGACCGTGCACGAGGGCTGCGACCGGGCCGGCTACTACGAGCAGGGCCAGTTCGCCACCGAGTACGGCTCGCCGAAGTGCCTGGTGAAGATCGGCTGCTGGGGGCCGGTCGTCAAGTGCAACGTGCCCAAGCGCGGCTGGATCAACGGCGTCGGCGGCTGCCCCAACGTGGGCGGCATCTGCATCGCGTGCACGATGCCCGGCTTCCCCGACAAGTTCATGCCGTTCATGGACGAGCCGCCCGGCGCCCGCGTCTCGTCGACGGCGAGCCAGGCGTACGGCACGGTGATCCGCGCGCTGCGGAGCATCACGTTCAAGACGGTCGACAAAGAGCCGAAGTGGCACAAGAAGGGCCGCGAGCTGCTCACCGGTTACAAGGCCCCCTGGAGCTGACGATGACGACCCGGGAACGCGAACTGGTCGAGATGGCCTGGGACCCGATCACCAGGATCGTCGGCAGTCTCGGCATCTACGCCAAGGTCGACTTCGCCAACCGCGAGGTCGCGGAGTGCTACAGCACCTCGTCGGTGTTCCGTGGCTACAGCATCTTCATGAAGGGCAAGGACCCGCGCGACGCCCACTTCATCACCAGCCGGATCTGCGGGATCTGCGGCGACAACCACGCCACCTGCTCGGTCTACGCCCAGAACATGGCGTACGGCGTGCGCCCGCCGCACATCGGGGAGTGGATCATCAACCTCGGCGAGGCGGCCGAGTACATGTTCGACCACAACATCTTCCAGGAGAACCTGGTCGGGGTCGACTACTGCGAGAAGATGGTCCGCGAGACGAACCCGGGCGTGCTGGCGCGGGCCGAGCGCACCGAGGCGCCGCACGCGGCCGACCACGGCTATCGCACGATCGCCGACATCATGCGCTCGCTGAACCCGCTGGAGGGCGCGTTCTACCGCGAGGCGCTGGCGATGAGCCGCACCACCCGGGAGATGTTCTGCCTGATGGAGGGCAGGCACGTGCACCCCTCCACGCTCTACCCCGGCGGGGTGGGCACGGTCGCGACCGTGCAGGTCTTCACCGACTACCTCACCCGCCTGACGCGGTACGCCGAGTTCATGAAGCGGGTCGTCCCCATGCACGACGACCTGTTCGACTTCGTCTACGACGCGATGCCCGGCTACGAGCAGGTGGGCCGCCGGCGGGTCATGCTCGGCTGCTGGGGCAGCTTCCAGGACCCCGAGCACTGCGACTTCGACTACCGGCACATGAACGACTGGGGCCGCCGGATGTTCGTCACCCCGGGCATCGTGGTGGACGGGAAGCTCCTCACCAACGACCTGGTGGACATCAACCTCGGCATCCGCATCCTGCTCGGCAGCTCCTACTACGACGACTGGGCCGACCAGGAGCCGTTCGTCACCGAGGACCCGCTGGGCAACCCGGTGGACATCCGCCATCCGTGGAACCAGCACACGATCCCGCATCCGCAGAAGCGGGACTTCAGCGACAAGTACAGCTGGGTGATGTCACCCCGCTGGTTCGACGGGCGGGACCTGCTCGCGCTCGACACCGGCGGCGGCCCGCTCGCCCGCCTGTGGGTCACCGCGCTGTCGGGGCTGGTGGACATCGGCTACGTCAGGTCCACCGGGCACAGCGTGGAGATCAACCTGCCGAGGACGGCGAGCCTGCCGGAGAAGACCTTCGAGTGGCGGATCCCCCGGCGGAACGGGGAGCTGCTGTCCAACGCCATCGAGCGCAACCGGGCCAGGACGTACTTCCAGGCCTACGCCGCCGCGTGCGCGCTGCACTTCGCGGAGCAGGCGCTGGGCGAGGTCCGTCAGGGGCACACCCAGACGTGGTCGCCGTTCACCGTGCCCGACGAGGCGATCTCCTGCGGCTTCACCGAGGCCGTGCGGGGCGTCCTGTCCCACCACATGGTGATCAGGAACGGGAAGATCGCCAACTACCACCCGTACCCGCCGACGCCGTGGAACGCGAGCGTGCGCGACTTCAACGGCACGCCGGGGCCGTACGAGGACGCGGTGCAGAACACGCCGATCTTCGAGGAGAACCCGCCGGAGACCTTCAAGGGCATCGACATCATGCGCACGGTGCGCAGCTTCGACCCCTGTCTGCCCTGCGGCGTCCACATGTACCTGGGCCGGGGCAGGCAGCTGCGCGTCGTGCACAGCCCGCACGCCTTCACGGGGACGCCGTGACTCACGACGTCGCCGCCACCGGGGAGCGGATCGAGCGGCTCATCGCGGAGCTGACCGGCGCAGGAGCCCGGGCCGGGGCCGAGGAGCTCGTGCGGGAGGTCGTCGGCCTGTACGGCGCGGGTCTCGAACGGGTCATGGCGATCGTCACCGAGGCCGGGGCGGCCGGCGCACTGCGCGGGCTGGTGGAGGACCCGCTGGTCTCGGGCCTGCTCGTGCTGCACGACCTGCACCCGCTGACCACGGCCGAGCGGGTGCGGGCCGCGCTCGACGGCCACCCCGCCGAGCTGCTGAGCGTCGAGGACAGCGTCGTACGGCTGCGCCTGGAGGGGACCTGCGGCTGTCCCTCGTCGCGGGTCACCGTCACCGAGTCGATCGAACGCGCCATCGCCCGGGTGGCCCCCGAGGTGACGCGGGTGGACGTCGAAAGCGCCGTGACTCTGCTGCAGATAGGCAGGCGCCCGTCATGAGCACCGGCCTTCGCCGCTTCCGCGAACCGGCCGGAGTGCCGGAGCTGTGCGAGATGTGCGCCGACCCGGTGGAGGCGGAGCACGGGCACGTCGTGGACCTGGAGACCAGGGCGCTGATGTGCGTCTGCCGGGGCTGCCGCCTGCTGTTCGTCCGGCCGGGCGGGGGACGCTACCGCGCCGTTCCCGACCGCTACCTCTACGCCCCGTCCTTCCGGGTCTCTCCCGCCGACTGGGACGAGCTGGGCATCCCGGTGCGTACGGCGTTCTTCTTCCGCAACTCCTCGCTCGGCCGGACCGTGGCCTTCTACCCCAGCCCGGCCGGGGCGACCGAGTCGCTGCTCCCGCTCGCGACCTGGGAGCGCGTGCTCGCGGCCAACCCGGCGCTGGCGGACGCCGAGCCCGACGTCGAGGCGCTGCTGGTGGACCGGGCTCCGGACGGGTCGTTCTCCTGCCATCTCGTGCCGATTGACGCCTGCTACCGGCTCGTCGGCCTCGTACGGCTGCACTGGAAGGGCTTCGACGGCGGACGGGAGGCATGGGAGGCCATCGACGGCTTCTTCGCCGCCCTGCGCCGCCGGGCCCGTGTTCTTAAGGAGGTTTGACCTTGGACGACGGTCTCCGCTTCGACTGCCTGGACGCCCGGCCCGAGCCGTACGCCGCCTCGCCCACGCTCGTCTTCCGCCTGCGCGTCACCGACCCCTCTCCTGAGGGCGTCCACGCCATCGCGCTGCGCTGCCAGATCAGGATCGAGCCCCGCCGCAGGCCGTACGGCCCGCAGGAGGCGGCGCTGCTCGCGGACCTGTTCGGCGAGCCGGCCCGGTGGGGCGACACGCTGCGGCCGGTGCAGTTCGCCATGGCGCAGACGATGGTGCCCGGCTTCACCGGGGGCGCGACGATCGACATGCCCGTGCCGTGCGGCTACGACCTGGAGGTGGCCGCGGGCCGCTACTTCGCCTCCCTGGACGACGGCGAGATCCCGCTGCTGCTGCTGTTCAGCGGGACCGTGCTCGCGCGCTCCGGCGGGGGCGTGAGCATGCGGCAGGTCCCCTGGCACTGCGAGACCCGTCACCGCCTGCCGGTCGCGGTCTGGCGGGAGACGATCGACACCGCCTTTCCCGGCTCCGGCTGGCTGCGGCTGCGCCGCGACACCGTGCGCGAGCTCCTCCGCTTCAAGTCCGAACGGGTGCTCGCCACCGTCGACGAAGCCGTGGAAGCCCTGCTGAAAGAGGCGAGCCCGAAGGAGGGAGCGCGGTGACCGCGCCCATGGAGTCGGCCCGCCGCGTCGCGGACGCCGTGCTGTACGAGGGCTACCTGCTCTACCCCTACCGCGCCTCGGCCGCCAAGAACCGCATGCGCTGGCAGTTCGGCGTGCTCGTGCCGCCGAACTATCCCGGCGAGCCGTCCGCCAGCGTGACCGAGTGCCTGCTCGAGGCCCCCGGCGAGGCCCGGCTCGACGTGCGGCTGCGGTTCCTGCACGTCAGGGGCAAGACGGTCGAGCGGCGCGAGGACGACGGCTACTGGCCCGTGCCGCGGCTGACCGTCGGCGGGCGCGACTACCTCAGCTTCGACGAGGCCGCGGAGCGGGAGGCCAGAACCATACTGTCCCTGCCGGACGTGACGGACGGGCGGCGCACGATCGAGGTCCGGGTGCCCGGCGAGCGGGTCATCGAGCCCATCACCGGTCCCGGCGGCGAGCGGACGGGCCGGGTCGTCTGCGAGCACCAGCCGCTCGACGCGGAGATGCGGATCTCCGCCGAACGGCTGCCCGGGCCGTACGGACTGGTGCGGCTGCGGGTCGAGGTGGAGAACACCGCCCACTGGGAGCGGGCGGACGCGCCGCGTGAGGAGGCCCTGCGCCGCTCGCTGGTCGCCGCCCACCTGCTGATCGGGGTGAGCGGAGGCGCCTTCGTCTCGCTGCTCGACCCGCCGCTGTGGGCCGAGGGGGCGGCGCGGCAGTGCCGCAACGAGAACACCTGGCCGGTCCTGGTGGGCGAGCCCGGCCGCCGCGACGTCGTGCTGTCCTCGCCGATCATCCTGTACGACCACCCGGCCATCGCCCCGGAGAGCCCCGGCGACCTGTTCGACTCGACCGAGATCGACGAGCTGCTCACGCTGCGCACGCAGACGCTGACCGAGGAGGAGAAGCGGGAGGCCAGGGTCACCGACCCACGCGCCGCCGAGATCCTCGAACGGGCCGCCGACCTGCCGCCGGAGCTGCTCGAACGCCTCCACGGCGCCATCCGTCACCTGGAGGTGCCCGCCAGGACGCCGGAGGACGACGCGGTGACCGTGTGCGGGGTGCGGATCGGCAAGGGGAGCCGGGTGCGGCTGCGGCCCGGCGCCCGGCGCGCCGACGCGCACGACATGTTCCTGACCGGGCGGATCGCCCGGGTCGAGGCGGTGTTCCTCGACGTGGACGGGGTGCGCCACCTGGCCGTGACGCTGGAGGACGATCCCGGCTCCGATCTCCAGCGCGAGCAGGGACGCTTCCTCTACTTCGCACCGGACGAGGTCGAACCCGCATGAGAACCGGCATGAGAGCACTGGTGGCCGGCGTGGGCAACGTCTTCCTCGGCGACGACGGCTTCGGCGTGGCGGTGGCCCGTCACCTCGCCGCCACCGGGGTTCCCGAGGGCGTGGAGGTCGGCGACTACGGCATCCGGGGCATCCACCTCGCCTACGAGCTGACCTCGGGGTACGACCTCGCGATCCTCGTGGACGCGGTCCCGGCGGGGCGGGCTCCCGGCACGCTGTGCGTCCTGGAGCCCGCGTCCCCGGAGCCGGCCCCGGCCTTCGTGGACGCGCACGCGATGACGCCCGACGCGGTGCTCACGCTGGCCTCCGGCCTCGATCTCCCCCGCGGAGACCGGGGAGGCAGAGTCCTGCTGGTCGGCTGCGAACCCGCCGACGTGTCTCCCGGGATGGATCTGAGCCCGCCGGTCGCGGCCGCCGTCCCCGAGGCGGCCGGTCTCGTGCTCGAACTCATCGCGAAGGAGTTCGCGGAAGGGGAGCGGCAATGGTGAAACGCGTGGTCCTCGTGCTGCTGGTGGCCGGGATGACCGTCCTGGTCGTCCAGTCGCTTCCCGACATCCGACGCTATCTGCGGATCAGAAGGATGTGATTCCGATGCACGAGTTCGGGATCGCCGAGGCGGTGCTGGAGACCGTCGAGCACCGGGCGGACGGCAGACGGGTGCGCCGGGCCCGGGTGCGGGCCGGCGCCCTGCTGCGCATCGCGCCCGCGGCCCTGGACCAGGCCTTCTGCCTGGCCGCCGCCGGGACGGTCGCCGAAGGAGCGACGCTCGATCTGGTCATCGAGCCCGCCCGGCTCATCTGCCGGGGGTGCGGCCACTCCGCGCTGTGCGCGGACCCGCTCATGATCTGCGGACTGTGCGGGGGCATCGACGTCGACGCGGAGGGCGGCGACAGCCTCGTCCTCGAATCCATCCAGCTCGATCCCGACACCACTGCGGAGGAGTCCCATGTGCCTGGGCATCCCCGGCGAGATCGTGGAGATCCCGCCGGACCAGACTGACCTCGCCAAGGTCGACGTGAGCGGGGTGCGGCGGGCCGTCAACATCGGCCTGCTCGACGGCCAGCCCCTGGGGCCCGGCGACTGGGTCCTGATCCACGTCGGCTTCGCGCTGTCGAAGATCGACGAGGCCGAGGCCCGGGCCGCGCTGGAGTTCCTCGAAGGCATCGGCCAGGCGTACGAGGACGAGCTGGCCGCGCTGCGTGACTCGTCCATCGGCGACTCGTCCATAGAGAGGTGAACAGCGGTGCGTTTCGTCGACGAGTACCGCGACGCGGACAAGGCGCGGGCGCTGTCCGCCAGGATCGCGAGCCTGTGCGAACCGGGCCGGGCGTACAAGTTCATGGAGGTGTGCGGCGGCCACACCCACACCATCTACAAGCACGGGCTGGAGGACTACCTGCCCGAGACGATCACACTGGTGCACGGCCCCGGCTGCCCGGTCTGCGTGATCCCGATGGGCCGCGTGGACGACGCGATCCACATCGCGGAGCAGCCGGACGTGATCATGACGTCGTTCGGCGACATGATGCGGGTGCCCGGCGGGCGTGGGTCGTTCTTCGACTCCACCGCCCAGGGCGCCGACATCCGCATGGTCTACTCACCGCTGGACGCCCTGAAGATCGCCCGCCGCAACCCGGACCGCCGGGTGGTCTTCATGGCCATCGGGTTCGAGACCACCGTGCCGTCCACCGCCATGACCGTCCTGCGGGCGGCGGCCGAGGGCGTGCGCAACTTCTCGGTCTTCTGCAACCACGTGACGATCATTCCCGCGATCAAGGCCATCCTGGACTCGCCCGACCTGCGCCTCGACGGCTTCATCGGGCCCGGCCACGTGTCCACGATCATCGGCTGCCGGCCGTACGAGTTCATCGCACGCGGATACGGCAAACCGCTGGTGGTGGCGGGCTTCGAGCCGCTGGACATCCTGCAGTCGGTCTACATGCTGCTGCTCCAGCTCGCCGAGGGGCGCTCGGAGGTCGAGAACCAGTACGCCCGGGTCGTGCCGTGGGCGGGCAACGTCAGGGCCCTGCGGGCGATCAACGAGGTGATGGAGCTGCGGCCGTACTTCGAGTGGCGCGGCCTCGGGTTCATCTCCCACTCGGCCCTGCGGATGCGGGAGAAGTACGCGGCGTACGACGCGGAGCGCCTGTTCGCGATCCCCGGCGGCCGGGTGGCCGACCCGAAGGCGTGCCAGTGCGGCGAGGTGCTCAAGGGCGTGCTCAAGCCGTGGGAGTGCAAGGTCTTCGGCACGGCCTGCACGCCGGAGACGCCGATCGGCACCTGCATGGTGTCGTCCGAGGGCGCCTGCGCGGCCTACTACAACTTCGGCCGCTTCTCGCGGCAGCGGGTGAGGGAGGCGACGCGGTGACCGAGACGACCCGTGAGCGGCAGGTCCTCGAACGCATCGACCGCGCGCGGCAACGGAAGGCCCGCGTGCGCGAGGAGCACATCACGATGGCCCACGGCGCGGGCGGCAAGGCCACCCAGACCCTGATCGAGGCGGTCTTCCTCGACGCGTTCCGCAACCCGCTGCTCGAACCGCTGGAGGACGGCGCGGTGTTCGGCGCGGGCGGCGCGCGGCTCGCGTTCACCACCGACTCCTACGTGGTCTCCCCGCTGTTCTTCCCCGGCGGCGACATCGGCGACCTCGCCGTCAACGGGACCGTCAACGACCTGTCGGTGTGCGGGGCCCGGCCGTTGTACCTGTCGGCCGGCTTCGTCCTGGAGGAGGGTTTCCCGGTCGAGGACCTGCGGCGGATCGCGGCGTCGATGGCCAGGGCCGCCGGGGCGGCGGAGGTGTCGATCGTCACCGGGGACACCAAGGTGGTGCAGCGCGGCAAGGCCGACGGCTGCTACGTCACCACCGCGGGCGTGGGACTGCTGGAGCGGGACGCCCGTCTCGGCGTCGCGCACGCGCGTCCCGGCGACGCCGTCCTCGTGTCCGGCCCTATCGGCGAGCACGGCGTCACGATCATGCTGGCCCGGGGCGAGCTGGACATCGAGGCCGACGTGACCTCCGACACCGCTCCCCTGAACGGTCTGGTCGCCGCCCTCCGGGCCGCCGCCGGCGAGGGAGTGCGGTGCCTGCGGGACGCGACGCGCGGCGGCGTCGCGACGATACTCAACGAGATCGCCCGGGCCTCCGGCGTCGCCGTCGTGGTCGAGGAGGACGCGGTGCCCGTACGGCCCGCCGTACGCGGAGCGTGCGAGCTGCTGGGCATCGACCCGCTCTACGTCGCCTGCGAGGGCCGAATGGTCGCGGTCGTGGACGGGGACGCGGCCGGGGCCGCGCTCGCCGCCCTGCGGGGCCATCCGCTCGGCGAGGGCGCCGCGGTCGTCGGCCGCATCGGGGACGATCCACCGGGCCTGGTGCTGCTCAAGACCGCTTTCGGCGGCACCCGGATCATCGACGTGCTGGTCGGCGACCCGCTGCCGCGGATCTGCTGACCGGGAGGTGACTTCATCATGAGCGAGACCGAGCGGGCGGGCGATCTGGCGTTCCGGCCGGAGGCCGCGGGCGAGCCCGGGCCCGGGCGGAAGCCGTCCGCCGAGGAGGAGTCGGGCGTGCCCGCCACGGACACCGAGGCGAGATCTCCTCTCGGCGCGGGCGAGACCCTCAGCCGGAGAGGCGAGGAGACCGCCCAGCGGGAGCGGGAGCCCGGGCGGGACCGGGAGGGCGTGCGGGGCGAGGCCGACCGGCCGCAGGGCCGTTCCACGCTCGAGGACTCCACCGGCATCGAACCGGAGGGGCCCATCGACGAGGAGAGCCCTCCGCTGCCCTCCGGCGACCAGGGCGGCTGAGATCGCGCCCGGCCCGATCAGACGAGTACGTGCCCGCCGTCCACGGTGAGGACGGTCCCGGTGGCGAACGGCTCCGTCATCAGGAACACGTAGGCTCGCGCGATGTCCTCGACCTCGCCGACCCGGCCCGCCGGGATCGCGGCGCCGATCTCGGAATACATCCGCTCGCGGTCCTCTTCCCCCATCCCGGACCACAGCGGAGACCGTACGAAGCCGGGCGACACGACGTTCACCCTGATGGGCGCGAGCTCGACGGCCAGCGCCTTGGTCAGTGCCTCCATGGCGCCGCAGATGCTCGCCGCGACGGCCCAGCCCGGGCCCGGCCGGTCCTTGGCGATGCCGGTTGTGAGAGTGATCGAACCATCCTCGCGCAAGTACGGCAGAGCGGCGCGGACCGCCCCCAGCGCACCGAAGTAGCGCAGCGCGAAGAAGTCGCACGCCGCGTCCAGGTCGAGCGTGTCCAACGGCATCATCGTCAGCGGCTCACCGGCTGTGTAGACGAGGTGGGCGAACTCGCCGAGGTCCTCGAAGAGCCGGCCCACGGCCCGGGCGTCCGTGAGGTCGGCGACGCGGCCGTCGCAGCGCCCGGGCAGCCGGGCCAGCGCGTGCTCGACGCTGGCTTGCCGGCTGGAAACGACCGTGACAACGGCGCCCTGTCGCGTGGCCGACTCCGCGGTGGCCAGTCCGATACCCGACGTGCCGCCGAGCACGACGACACGTTGCCCCTGCAGATCCATGACTCGTCCTTCTGTTGGGAATCTCGACTTCTTCAGGATGGGCCCACCCCATCTCCGCCGTCCAAGACTCTCCGCCACGCCTGTAATACCCTGTGGGCATCAAAGGCGGGAGGATGCGCTGGTGGACGTCGATCTGCGGAAGCTGCGATATTTCGTCGCGGTGGCCGAGCGGCTGCATTTCGGGCGGGCCGCCGAGGCGCTGCATATCGCGCAACCCGTACTGTCCCGCCAGATCCGGGCACTCGAGAAAGAGCTGAAGGTTCAGCTCTTCGTACGCGACAGGCGGGCCACCGAACTCACCTCCGCGGGCGAGCAACTGCTCGCCGACGCCCGCCCGCTGCTGGCCTCGGCCGAGGCGCTGCGCCGACGCGTCAGTCGCGCCGCACGCGGCGCCGACACCTTCACCGTCGGATTCATGCCAGGGCTGATCGTCACTCCGGCGGTCCGTGCGCTGCGCGAACGTCACCCCCGGCTGACAGTGGAGGTGGTGCGCACAACCTGGGACGATCAGGTCGAGGCCATCCACCACGGGCGGGTGGACATCGGCTACGTGCGCCTGCCGATCGACCAGCGCGGGCTGCGCGTCCGGCCGCTGATGGACGAGCCGCGCGTCGCTGTGCTGCCCACCGGCCACCATCTGGCGGGCAAGGACATGATCGGCATCGCCGACCTCGCCGACGAGCACCTCCTCCAGGACCCCGATGCCGTTCCCGAATGGCGCGACATCGCCAGCGAGCTGCGAGGGCCGGGACCGCGTCGCCCCGCGCCGGTCTTCCACGCTGTGGAGGAGAAGCTCGAACACGTCGCCGCGGGTCGTGGCGTCGTCATCCTGCCGCTGTCGGTGGTGACCTTCTACACCCGGCCGGACGTCACCTACGTCCCGGTCGCCGACATCCCGCCGAACCAGGTGTGCCTGGCCTGGGACAGCACCCGCTGCACCCCCCTGATCGGCGAGTTCGCCGCCATCGCGACGGACCTGCGGGCCGACACCCTGCGCGCGGTCTAGGGATCTCCGCGATCGAGCGCCGCGGCGACGGCGGCCTGGCCGAGGCTGACGCCGCCGTCGTTCGGGGGGACGCGGTGGTGGGTGAGCACCGTGAAGCCGCGCTCCTCCAGCAGGGTCACGGCCCGGCCGAGCAGCAGCAGGTTCTGGAACACGCCGCCGGACAACGCGACCGTTGACAGGCCGCGGGCCTCCCTGACCAGGGCGCAGCCGTCGGCGACGACGCGGGCCACGGCGTTGTGGAAGCGCGTGGCGACGACGTCACGCGGCACACGCGCGCGCAGGTCCTCGGCGACCGCGCGGACCAGGGCCACGCCCGGCACGGTGAACCGCGTGCCGGTTCCGGCGATGCCGCAGGGATACGCCTCGTCCACCGCGGGGTCGGCCAGCTGCTCGAACTCGACCGCGGCCTGACCCTCGTAGGTGATCGCGTCGCGCACGCCCGCGACCGCCGCCACCGCGTCGAACAGGCGGCCCATGCTGGAGGTGAGGGGCGGGTTGACAGGCGCGTTCCCGCCTCTCCGGGCCAGCGCGACGACGGCCGCCCACCGTTCGGCGTTGCGCCGCAGGACCTCCAGGTCCTCCGGGACGTCCCCGTCGTAGGCGAGATCGAGGTAGGCCGCCGCCATGCGCCAGGGCTGCCGGATCGCGGTGGCGCCGCCGGGCATCGGCACCGGCGTCAGGTGACCCACCCGTTCGAACCCCGCCAGGCCGGCCACGAGGAACTCCCCGCCCCACAGCGTGCCGTCCGGGCCGTACCCGAGGCCGTCGAAGGCCACTCCCACGACCGGCCCGGCCGCGGCGTTGTCGGCCAGGCAGGAGGCGATGTGGGCGTGGTGGTGCTGCACGCCGACCAGGTCCGCGTCCTGGTCGAGGGCCCACTTCGTGGACAGGTACTCGGGGTGCAGGTCGTGCGCGACCACCTCGGGCGTCATGTCGAACAGCCGCCGGAAATGCTCGACGCCCTCGGTGAACGACCGCAGGGTCTCGTAGTTCTCCAGGTCGCCGATGTGGTGGGAGACGACCGCACGGTCACCCTTGACCAGGCAGAACGTGTGCTTGAGCTCGGCGCCGCAGGCGAGCACGGGCCGGGGGGCCGCCCGGGCGAGCGCCAGCGGCTGCGGCACGTACCCCCGCGACCGCCTGATCGGCAGGTCGCGGCCCCGGAAGACCCGTACGACCGAGTCGTCCGTGCGGATATGGATGGGGCGGTCGTGCGTGAGGAAGGCGTCGGCGATGCCGCCAAGCCGTTCCAGAGCGTCCTCGTCGCGGTAGACGATCGGCTCGTCGGACACGTTTCCGCTGGTCAGGACGGCGGGCTGGCCCAGCGCCCGGAGCAGCAGGTGGTGCAGCGGGGTGTAGGGCAGCAGCACGCCCAGCCACCGGTTGCCCGGTGCCACGGACGGTGCGACGGACAGTGCGACGGACGGTGCGACGGACAGTGCGACGGAGGTGCCCTGCAGCCGCCGCAGCAGCACGACGGGGCGGGCGGGCCCGGTCAGCAGGCGCTCCTCGGCCGGGTCCACCACGCACAGCCGCCGGGCCTCGTCCAGATCGCCCGCCATCACCGCGAACGGCTTGTCCTCGCGGTGCTTGCGCGACCGCAGCGCCGCCACGGCGGGCTCGTCGGCCGCGAGCGCCGCCAGGTGGTAGCCGCCGAGCCCCTTGACCGCCAGCACCCCGCCCGCCCGCAGCAGCCGTACGGCCCGCGCGAGCGGGTCGCCTGCCGGGTCGCCGCCGCTCCCGGAACCGACGAAGCGCAGCCGGGGCCCGCAGGCGGGGCAGCACACGGGCTGGGCGTGGAAGCGCCGGTCGGCGGGGTCGTGGTACTCCCGGGCGCAGTCCGCGCACATCCGGAAGCCGGCCATCGTCGTGTTCGCCCGGTCGTACGGCACGTCGCGGACAATGGTGAAACGCGGCCCGCAGCCGGTGCAGTTGATGAAGGCGTAGCCGTGCCTGCGGTCGGCGGGGTCGGTCAGCTCGCGCAGGCAGGCGTCGCAGGTCGCCACGTCCGGCGAGACGAGCGCGCGCCGGTCCCCGCAGGCCGTGCTGGGCGCGATCACGAAGGTCCTGCGGCCGGTGACCGGCGCCGGGCCCGTGCTGATCCGCTCGATCACCGCCAGCGGCGGCGGGTCGCCGGCCAGCGCGGCGAGGAACTGCTCGACCGGCGCGCTGCCGCCCTCGACCTCGATGAAGACGCCGCGTTCGTCGTTGCCCACAACCCCGGCGAGGCCGAGCCGCGTGGCGAGGCCGTACACGAAGGGCCGGAAGCCGACCCCCTGCACGATCCCCTCGACCCGGACGGCGACGGCACGCCTGCTCACCCGCTCATTGTCTCAGCCGGGCGAGATCTCAGTCAGGGAGGTCCAGCACGTCGTCGAGGGCGACGACCTCGATCAGATGACGCAGATAGGGGGTGAGCGCGACGATCCGGAAGCCGGCCCCGCGCTCCCCGGCCCCCATGTAGGCGTTCATCAGCACGGCCATGCCCGAGGAGTCGATGAAACTCAGCCCGGCCAGGTCGAGTTCGAGCAGACGCAGGTCTTCGGCGAGCGCCTTGTCCACCGCGGCGGACGCCTCGTCCGCCGCGCCGAAATCGAGCTCACCGGTCATCACGAGGCGCACGGCACCGGGCTCGGAAACAAGCGATTCGACCTGGAACGGGGGCGTGTCCTGCATCAAACGCTCGTCTCTGTTCGTCGGACCGCGCAACACATCTGTGCCGCGGTGACGCCCTCGGTCAGCAGCGCCCGGGCGCGGGGGCAGTCCGTCAGTACATCACGGAAAACGCCCAGCCGGAGCGCGACGGACTCCGCCGGCACGTCCCGGGCCACCAGCATCCGGCAGGTCCACGTCACGAAATCGGTGAACAGCGAGGCGTCGTGGACGTAGATCGCGGCGATCAGGAAGTCGGCGAGGTGACCGAGATCCTCGCCGATGTGCTCTCCGAGCGTGTCCATGACGCGGGACAGCAGTTCGGCACGGTGCCGGGTCAGGTACGCGTACTCCTCGTCGCCCAGCTGGGCCGCACCGTTGTTGGCGGTGGGAAAGGACGGCAGGCCGGCGGCGAGCCGGTCGGCCGCCGCGTCGGCGGTGGGCGCCCACGCGTCCGCGCCGAGCAGCCGGGCGTAGCGGCCGTCGGCGCCGAACCCGGCCCCGCCGGCCAGCACGGGGATGCCCACGGCCTGGCAGGCCGCGATGGTGGCGTGCGCGAGGGGCAGCCGGGTCGGCAGCATGCAGCCGAGCGCGACCACGTCGGGCCCCGTCTGGTGCAGATGGGTGATCAGGTGCGGCCCGGGCACGCTGGCGCCCAGGAAGTCGACGTCCCAGCCCCGCAGGCGCAGCACCTCCGCCATGATGCGGGTGGGCAGCGCGTGATACTCGCCGTCGGCGCAGGCCACGGCCACCCGGCCGCGTGTCGGCGCGGGCCGGACGTGCCCGCTGACGGCGGCCACCGCGCGCTCGCTGACCGCGGTCGCGCCGTGCTCGCGCGCCACCGACCACTCGTTCGACGCCCACAGCTCGCCCACCTGGCGCTGACCGGGCGCGATGACCCTCAGCAGCACATCCTCGGCGGGGACGCCCCCGTCGATCAGGCCCACGACCAGGTCGACCGCGCCGTACTCGTCGGCCCGGCCGATCAACTCCAGGTAGCGTCCGGTGGCGGCCTCCAGGTCCGGCATCATCGCGACGTCCCCCTCCCCGCGCTCACGGCGAGCAACGCGCGGTCGTCCTGCTGCCCGCCCCGCAACCACTCGGTGCTGAGCTGCTCCAGGCGCTCGACGAGCGCGTCGACCGGCATGCCGGCGCAGGTCGCCAGCGCCCGCTTCAGCCGCTCCTCGCCGAACATCTCCCGGCCGCTCGGGCCGCCGAACGCCTCGGTGATCCCGTCGCTGTACAGCAGGCACACCTCGCCGGGCGCCAGGTCGAGCGTGACGGGCCACAGGCTGATCTTCTTCATTGCGCCGAGGATCGAACCGCGGACGGCGACCTCCTCCACCGTGCCGTCCCGGCGCAGGACCAGCGGCGGCGGGTGCCCGGCGACGGCCAGGTCCACCAGCACGTGGTCGCCGGGGGCGCTCCGCAGCGCCGCGAGGATCAGCGTGACGTAGGAGTTCGGCGACGGGGACGCGACCAGCGACCGGTTGAGCAGTTCGAGCAGCCGCTCGGGACGGCTTTCCAGCAGCAGCAGCGTACGCAGGCTGTGGCGGACCTGACCGGCCAGGACCGCCGCGCGGGCGCCCTTGCCGCAGACGTCGCCCAGGATGACCAGCGGAGGCCGCTCGACGATCCCGCTCTCCGGCGCGATCTCGGGCAGGTAGACGTCATAGAAGTCGCCGCCGATGGCACCCGCCTGCTGTGAGGCCCGCAGCCGACCGGCCAGCCGCATGCCCTCGATCTCCGGCAGGTCGGGCGGCAGCAGGTCGCCGGTCAGGATGGCGTTGACCGTGCTCTGCTCCCGGAACAGGGAGGCCGCCGAGATCGCGGCACCGGCCCGGGTCGCCAGGTCGCACGCCATCCCCTGGTCGTCCTCGTCGAACGGCGGCCGCCCGGCCCGGCGGGCGAGCACGATCGCGCCGGCCGACACGCCGTTGCCGGGCAGCGGGAGCACCAGCAGGTGGCCGACCGGGCCGAACCCCTCCGGCAGCAGCCAGCCGGGCGTGCCCGCCGGGTCCCGCCGTCCCGCGGCGTCCTCGCGCAGGCCGGCGAGCGCGTCGGTCAGGCCGGGCACCTCGGCCGCGGCGGCGGCCGGCACGACGCCCTCGTCCGGGCCGGAGCGGCCGGAGACGGCGCGCACCCACTCCACGCGGCGGCGGGCGGTGGGCGGCAGCAGCACGACCGCCGCGTCGCACAGGAAGTCGGTGCCCAGCTCCGCCGCGGCCCGGGCGCACCGGTGGGGGTTGAGCGAGGCGGACAGGCGCCGCGCGGCCTCCAGCAGGAACTCCGTACGCTGCGTCTCCCGCTGTTCCCGGGGCGATTCCGCGGTCAGATACCAGGCGGTTCGGCCTTCGCCCATTTCCTCGGCGCGGACCCGGATCTCCCGGCCGCCGTGCGTCACGGTCCGGCCTTTGAGGGCGGACGGGGCGGGACCGAGCGGGGCGGGCAGGGGCAGCCCCGGCTCGATCCCCGGCACCAGGCGGGCCGCCGCCGGGTTGGCCAGTGTCACGACGCCGCCGGCGTCGCACAGCACGACGCCCTCGTCGCCGCGTTCGAGCAACGCCGCCATGAGATCGGGGGCGATGGCCCCTTTCACCTGTGCGTTCCCGTCATGGCCGCGTCCCCCCGATTCCGATTCGGTCCTCCAGACTACCTTTGCCCCAGAAATGGAAATATCGCACTAATTTCGGTCATCCCTACCCCAACGAGCCGTACGGCCGTGGGGATGCAGCCGATCACTCGGCGCGTACGTCGTCGATCCGGACGGTGCCGGGGCTCACCCAGACGAACATGCCGCGCACGTCCTTGAGATCCTCCGTCGTGCAGGACATCGCCGAGGTGAGGTCGATCTCCACCGTCCCCGTGGCGTCCTGGTTCTGCCATCCCCAGGTGGACTGGCACCAGGCCCAGCCGGAGCCGGTCTGCAGCGCGACACTGGTCGAGGTGCCGGCGGCCCCCGTCTTGACGTCGTACTTCAGCGTGCCCTTGGCCGACAGGTCGACGGGCTCGGGGAAGGCCGCGCCGAACCAGCCGCCGCCGGTCGCGTCCACCCGCAGGGCGTGCGTGCCGTCGGTGGCCCAGTCGGTGGACTGCGCCACCGTGCCGGCGTCGCTCTGCCAGTTGCCGGGCGCCCAGCCCTGCACGCCGTCCTCGAAGGAGAACAGCCTGATCGCCGCGCCCGGGTCGGGTTTGACGGTCACCGTGATCGTGGCGGTGCCGGACCACCGCAGCAGGCTGTCGCGCACCCGGTAGGTCGCCGTGGCCCGGCCGCTGAAGCCTTCGGCGGGAGTGAAGGCGACCTTCCCCGACGTGTCGGCGGTGAACGTGCCGCCGGTCACGGTCAGACTCGCCTGACGGCCCGCCCTCGCCGGGTCGAGGTCGAGCGTCTCCGGCCTGATCCTCGCGAGGTACGCGATGTCGTTGGCGGTGGCGTCGACCGTGACCGCGGTGCGGAAGGTCGTGACGGCCGTGTCGTCGTCGGCCACCGGCGGGAAGATCGGCAGCCTGCCGCGGATCGTCGCCGAGGCGTTGGTGATCGTCGTGCAGACCGGGCTGGGGCAGTAGACGGTGAAGCCGTCGTAGTCGGGATAGAGCGTGCCGTCGTCCTGCGTGCCCGCGATCAGCCAGTACAGGAAGCCCGCGCCGCCCCCGGACACGAAGGCGTCCGTCCACTCGCGGTAGACGGGGTTGCGCCCGGCCTTGCTCAGCAGGCCGAACTCGCCCAGCATCACCGGCTTGCCGATCCTGCGGCCGTCGGCGAGGTGCTTCTCGATCCAGGTCGTGCCCCAGGCGGCGTCCTTGCCCCATCCGTCCGGATAGAGGTGCAGGGACATCAGGTCCATCTTCGGCAGCCTGGCCAGCGCGACGGTGTCCACGCCCTCGCCGCAGTTGTCGGTCCAGTCCGGGCCGCCGGGATCGGCGCAGTAGAAGCCCTCGTCGCCCGCGCCGACCAGGTGCCTTGCGTCCACCGACTTGATGTGCCGGGACATCTCGTCCGCCCACGCGGTGACGGTGGCCGTCGTGCAGCCGGGGGATGCCGGGTAGTTGCCCGACCCCTTGCACCGGGGTTCGTTGGCCAGTTCCCACGCCATGATCGTGGGGTCGTCCTTGTAGGCGACGCCGGTCAGCGTGTTGACCCGGTTGAGCAGATGGCTGATCCAGCCCTTGAACCAGCCCCTGATCGCCGGGTCGGTGTAGAAGTCGTCGTGGTGCTGTCCCTTGGCCCAGCGGACGTACTGGTCCATGCCGCCGTAGGCGTTCCAGTTGTTGACAAGCGGGATGACCAGCTTGATCCCGGACTTCCTGGCCTTCCACAGCACGTAGTCGAGGTGTTCGAGGCCGTCGGCCCCGTCGTTGTAGGCCGGTTTGGTCCCGTCCCAGTACTGGAAGTAGACGCCGTCCGCCTTGCCCTGGATGGAGTCGGACCCGTCCTGGTTGCCGATGTCCAGCGACCCCCAGTTGCGGATCACGGACAGGTCCGCGGTCTTCGCGCGGGCGAACACGTCGTCCACCATCGCGTGCGACTTGTACATCAGGTAGTAGTTGTTGGCCCCGGCGAAGCGGAACGGCTTGCCGTCGAGCACGAGGTGGGTCCCCGCGCGCTTGACGAAGCCGTCGTTCCCGGTGGCGGCCTCCGCCGTGCCGGGGGCCGCGACCAGCCCCGCCAGCACGGCGGCCACCATGACGCCCGTACGCAGTCCTCTCATCGACGCTCCTTGTGTCGGGAGGCCCGGGCAGGTCAGGTGCCCGGGTTGTCCTGGATCAGGACGAGGGCGGCGGCGCCGAACAGCCCGGCGTCGCGGCCCAGAGAGGTCGGGTCCACCCGCAGGCGCCGCAGGAAGCCGAGCCCGGCGTTCCTCTCGATCGCCTGCCTCAGCGAGTCGAAGAGAATCGGCCCCGCCGCGGCCACGCCCCCTCCGATGACGACGTGGTCGAGGTCGAACAGGGCGGACGCCGTGAGCACGGCGGTGGCCAGCGCACCGGCGGCGCGCCGGAAGGCGAGTGCGGCGGTGGGGTGCCCGGCCCGGGCGTCGGCGGCCAGCGCCCGCGCGTCCGCGCCGGACCAGCCGTTCGCGGCGGCCCACCGGACCATGCCGGGCCCGCTCGCGATGGTCTCCACACACCCGGCACCGCCGCAGGGGCACGGCTCACCGCCGGGGTCTACCGTGATGTGCCCGATGTGCCCGGCGTTGCCGGTCGGGCCGACGTACGGCACGCCGTCGAGGACGAAGCCCCCGCCGACGCCGGTGGAGACCACCATGCCGAGCATGGCCCGCGCCGCGCGGTCCCCGCCGAGGCCACGCCACCACTCTCCGAGCGCCATGCACTGGGCGTCGCCCGCGAGCCGTACGGGCCTGCCGGGAAGCACCTCGCCCAGCGCGTCCACCAGCGGGAACTCTCGCCAGGTGGGGATGTTCACCGGGCTGACCGTGCCCCGGCGGGGATCGAGCGGCCCGGCCGAGCCCACTCCGATCCCGTCCAGGCGAGCGGGCGCGACGCGCTCGGTGATCCGGCCCACGACCTCCGACAACGTCTCGCCGGCCGAAGCCGGGCCGCGCAGCGGCACCTCGGCGCGGGCCAGCATCTCGCCGTCGGGTGCGACGGCCGCGGCGGCGAACTTCGTGCCGCCGATGTCCACCGCGAGGACGGTCATCGCCGCATCCCCGGCCCTTCGACCACTGGCACTCCCGCCACTTAACCGGATAAGTCCGGGCAAACGTAATCGCTCGATGACCATCACGTCAACGGCCGTCCATCCAGGGGGGTATCCGTATTTCCGATGGGTTTGGTAGGGTAAATGAGTGGATTTCGACTACACCATGGCGATGGGCTCCTTCCTGGTCGCCGTCGTCGTCGGCCTGACCGGGATGGGCGGCGGCGCCCTGATGACGCCCATGCTCGTGACGTTCTTCGGCGTGCCGCCTCTCGCCGCCGTCTCGAGCGACCTCGTCGCCGCCGCCGTGATGAAACCGGTGGGGAGCTTCGTGCACCTGCGCCGGGGGACGGTCAACCTGCGGCTCGTCGCCTGGCTGTGCGCCGGCTCGGTCCCCGCGGCGTTCTGCGGCGTGCTCATCGCCCGCGCGCTCGGCGACGGCGAGGGTGTGCAGAACGTGATCCAGAAGGGCCTCGGCATCGCGCTGCTCATCGCGGCGGCGGGCCTGGCCGTACGCGGCTATCTCGCGATGCGCGACCGCGCCGAGGGCCGCACCCCCGAGACCGGCCGGCGCACCGCCGCTCCCGGCGAACCGGCCGCGACCGAGATGCCCGCCGTCACCGTACGGCCGCTGCCGACCGCGCTGGTGGGGGCCGTGGGCGGGCTGGTGGTCGGCATCACCTCGGTCGGCTCCGGCTCCTTGATCATCGTGGCCCTGCTGGCGCTCTACCCCGCGCTGAAGGCCAACCAGCTCGTCGGGACCGACCTGGTCCAGGCCGTGCCGCTGGTCATGTCGGCCGCGCTCGGTCATCTGATGTTCGGCGAGTTCACGCTGTCGGTCACGGTCGCGCTGCTGGCCGGCTCGATCCCGGGCGTCTACCTCGGCTCGCGGATCTCCTCGCGCGCCCCCGGCGGGCTGATCCGCCGCGCCCTCGCGTTCGTGCTGCTCGCCTCGGCGCTGAAGATGTTCGGCGTCGGCAACACCGAGACCGTCTGGATACTGCTCGCCGTGCTGCTGCTGGCCCCGGCCTTCTGGATGCTCCTGCGCGTGCGGTGCGGCCTGCCCGCGCTCCCCTGGAAGCGGGAGGCGCGGGAGGCTCAGGCCGCCGGGAGGTGACGGCGCAGGAAGTCCATGGCCAGCGCCCATGCAGCAGGGCCCGCCTCGGGGTCGTGGAACATCGGCGCGTAGAAGTTGTGGAAGGCGTGGCCGGCCTCCTCCTGCACGTGGACCTCCACGCCCGGCCGCCCGGCCGCCGCCTCCTCCACGATCGCCACCCGGTCCCGGGGGATGTAGGGGTCCCGCCCCCCGAAGTGGAACTGGATCGGGCAGCGGATGTCGTCCAGCGACTCCGGCGCGTCCGGGACGGCCGAGCCGTAGAAGGACAGCACGGCTGACAGGCCGCTTTCGTCACCGCGGGCCGCCACCGCGTAGGCCAGCGAGCCGCCGAGGCAGAAGCCGAGCGCCCCGGTCCGGCCCGTCACCTCGGGCCGCGCGGCGAGCGCGCCGAGCGCGGCGGCGCAGTCGTCCGCGGCCTTCTCGGGGTCGAGGTCCGCCACCTGCTCCAGCGAGGCGCGCAGCCCCTCCTCGTCGTGCGCGGCCGCCCAGCCGGGGTTCAGCCGCCAGAAGAGATCCGGGACGCCCACGACGTAGCCGAGCCCGGCGAGGTCGGCGGCGACGGCCCGGATGTAGTCGCTCACGCCGAAGATCTCGGGAATGAGCAGCAGCCCCGGGCCGCTCCCCCGCTCCGGAATCCACAGGCGCAGGTCGAACCCGCCGTCCGCGACCGTCACCGTCTGCGTGCGCTCGGACATCCGTTCCTCCCCATCCGCGGTGCCGAGCGCGATCATCTCACGCGCCGTGCGGGCCGGCGCTCAGGGACCGCCAGATGGGCGCGGGCAGCAGCCGGGCGGCCTCGTCGAGGTCCACCCCCGGCTCGCCGGCGACCCAGCGGCGGGCGACCTCCGCGACCGGGCCGATCAGCAGCATCTCGATCATCGGAACGGGCAGGTCCGCGACCGCCCCGGACGCCACGTGCGGGCGCAGCCACGCCACCAGCGCGTCGAGGCGGGGCGCCTTGGCGACGGCGGCCGTCTTCTGCTCCAGGTGCCCGAGGTACGGCGAGGCGTGGATGAACCGCGCCTTGACCGGGCTCGCCCGCACGAACCCGAGATAAGCCCCGACGAGCGCGCGCACCCCGGCGCGGGGGTCGTCCACGCCCTCCAATGCCGCGATCAGCTCGTCGAGCAGATCGGCCATGCATTCGGAGTAGAGCGCGGTCGCCAGGCCGTCGAAACTGCCGAAGTGGTGGTAGAGGCTGCCGACGCTGACCCCGCCGCGGGCCGTGACCGCCCGCATCGTGAAGCCCTGCGGCCCGTCGTCGGTGTAGACGGCGAGCGCGGCGTCGAGCAGCCGCCGCACCGTCTCCTCGCCGCGCCGCTGACGGGTCACGCCGTCCCTGTCAGGGCCGCGGCCTGCCGCCACAGCGCCTGCGCGATCTCGGGATCACACGCGACGGGGGCGAGCGGGGTCTCCTTGCCGATCTCGAAGTAGCGCCCGGTGCCGCCGGAGCCGTCGAGGGCGAGCCGTACGACGGGTTCGGCGCCGTCGTCCGGGGTGCCCCAGGTGCGCTTGACCGCCTTCAGCACGAGCCCGAGCAGGCCGCCGCGCGCTCCCAGATCGGTCCGGATCACCCCCGGGTGGACCGCGTCGATCGTCACCCCGGCATCCTGCCATCGCCGGGCGAACAGCGGCACCAGCATCAGGTTGCACAGCTTGGTGTCGGCGTACGTCCTGACGGGGTGGAAGTCCAGTCCGGTCACCGTCCGGCCGGGGTCGGACCGGCCCTTGACGTACAGGCCCGCGCTGACCTGCACCACCCGCGCGCCGCCCGCCCGCAGCCGCTCCTCCAGCAGGTGGTTCAGCAGGAACGGCGCGAGATGGTTCACCGCGAACGCCCGCTCGACGCCGTCCCCGGTGATCTCACGCCGGGCCGGCCAGATCCCCGCGTTGTGCACCAGCACGTCGATCCGCGGGCAGGCCTCCAGCAGCGCGCCGGCCGCCGCGCGCACCGACGCGGTCTCCGCCAGATCGGCGGTCACGAGCACCGCGTGGCCCGGGAGGGCGGCCCGCGCCGCCTCCCCGCGTACGGAATCGCGGGCCACGATCACCACCCGGAACCCCTCGCGGGCGAGACGGGACGCGACCGCCTGCCCGATGCCGCGCGAGCCGCCCGTCACCACAGCGGTGGGTGTCATGCGGCGACTCTAATTAGAGCAACTCTCTAGATCAAGTCTCTAATTCTTCCCCGCCCGCTGCTCGCTACAGGTCGCGCAGCGCGGGGAGGAGCTCCTTCTCCGACCACTCGAAGAACTCCCGCTGCCGCTCCCGCCCGACCTGCACGAGCGCGAGGTGGGTGAAGCCGGCGTCGGTGTACTGCCGCACGGCCTCGACCACGGCGTCCACGTCCGCGCCGCAGGGCACCTTCTCCGCCACGTCCTGCGGCCGTACGGTCTCGGTCGCGGCGGCGAAGTTGACCGGCGCGGGCAGCTCCGACATGACCTTCCAGCCGGTCACCGCCCAGCGCCACATGCGGTGCGCCCGCTCGATCGCGGCGTCCCTGTCGGGGTCGTAGCAGACGGCGAGCTGGCCGTAGACGGGCTTGGCCTCGCCGCCGGACGCGGCGAACTTCTCCACCAGCGACCCGTCCGGGTCGGTCGCCACGAGACCGTCGCCGAGCTCGGCCGCGATGTCCACCGACTGCTCGCCGGACGCGGCCACCGCGATGGGCACCGGCCGCTCGGGCAGGTCGAACAGCCGGGCCGAATCGAGGTCGAAGTACTCGCCGCGGTAGTTGCGGTATCCGCCCTGGAACAGCTCCTTGATGACCTCGATGGCCTCGCGGAACATCTCGTGCCGGGTGTTGACCGGCGGCCAGCCGTGCCCGATCACGTGCTCGTTGAGGTTCTCGCCCGCGCCCAAGCCGAGGGTGAACCTGCCGTCGCTGAGCGCCCCCATCGTGGCCGCCTTCTGCGCCACCACGGCCGGGTGGTACCGCATGATCGGGCACGTCACGTACGTCATCAGCGGCAGCCGTTCGGTGGCCTGCGCCACCGCGCCCAGCACCGACCAGGCGTACGGAGAGTGGCCCATCTCCTCCAGCCACGGGAAGTAGTGGTCGGAGATGACCGCGTAGTCGAAACCGGTCCGTTCGGCCGCGACCGCGTCCTCCACCAGCTCCTTCGCGGGCGTCTGCTCGCACATAAGGGTGAAACCGATCTCTGCCATACGGCCACCCCTACCCACGTCCGGGCGTTCAGACCGCCCAGCCGTACTGGTCGGGCCGGCGCACGGCCGCCCCCAGCTCGCGCGCCGCGTTGTGCGGCCAGTAGGGGTCGCGCAGCAGCTCACGGCCGAGCATCACCGCGTCGGCCTGCCCGGAGGCGACGATCTCCTCGGCCTGGCGCGGCTCGGTGATGAGGCCGACGGCCGACGTGGGCAGGTCGGTCTCCGCCTTCACCCGGGCCGCGAACGGCGCCTGGTATCCCGGCCCCACGGGGATCCGGGCCTTCGGCGCGTTGCCGCCCGTCGAGACGTCGAGCAGGTCCACCCCGTGGGCGAGCAGCTCCTTGGCCAGCCTCACGGTGTCGTCGGCGGTCCAGCCCTCGCGGGGGTCCTCGGGGTTCTCACTCAGCCAGTCGGTGGCCGAGATCCGGAAGAACACCGGCAGCTCGTCCGGCCACTCGGCGCGCACCGCGTCGACCACCTCCAGGGCGAAGCGAGCCCGGTTCTCGAAGCTGCCGCCGTACGCGTCGGTGCGCCGGTTGCTGAACGGCGACAGGAACTCGTGGATCAGGTAGCCGTGGGCGCCGTGGATGTCCACCACCTTGAAGCCGGCCGCGAGCGCGCGGCGCGCGGCCGCCGCGAAGCCTTCCACCAGCCGCCGGATGTCGGCCTCGCTCAGCTCGTCCGGCACCGGGTGGCCCTCCGCGAAGGGGATCGGGCTGGGCGCGACCGGCCGCCAGCCGTGGTCCTCCGGGCCGACCGGCGCGCCGCCCCGCCACGGGCGGTCGGTGGACGCCTTACGCCCGGCGTGCGCGAGCTGGATGCCGGGCACCGCGCCCTGGTCGGCGAGGAACCGGGCGAGGCGGCCGAACTGTGCTTGTTGGCGCTCGTTCCACAGCCCGAGGTCGGCGGGGCTGATCCGGCCCTCGGGGGACACGGCGGTGGCCTCGACGATGACCAGACCGGCCCCGCCCACCGCCCGGGATCCGAGATGGGTCAGATGCCAGTCGGTCGGGACGCCCTGCTCCGGGCCCTCGACGGCCGCGCAGTACTGGCACATCGGCGACATCCAGACGCGGTTGGGGATGGTCAGGTTCCGCAGGGTCAGGGGCTCGAACAAGGCGCTCACGCCGCGCTCCTCTCGTCGTCGGGACTCTTGTACGATAGACCTCGTAGTACGCCATCTGTCAAACTACGAAGACCTTCGTACAAAGGAGAGCCGATGACCCCACGGACGCTCGACCATCCGGACCGGTCCGAGATCCGGCTCGAGGACGTGCTGCACGCGCTGTCCGATCCCGCACGCCTCCAGGTGGTGCGCTATCTCGCCGGCAGCGGCGAGTCGTCCTGTTCGGCGATCGACCTCGCGGTCAGCAAGTCGACGAGCACCCACCACTTCCGCGTGCTCCGCGAGGCGGGCGTGATCAGGCAGGTCTACCAAGGGACCGCGAAGATGAGCTCTCTGCGCCGCGAGGACCTCGACGCCCTCTTCCCCGGCCTGCTCGACACCGTGATCCAGGCGTACGACACCCAGCGGGCGGCGACCCTGTAACTGTCCAAACTGCCTTGACCAGTTACGCCTCTTTGCCGTACCTTTGTAACTGACTAAGACAATTAGGACAGTTACAACGACGACCGGGACGGCAATGATGTTCTACGACTACTCCCTGGCCACCGAGCGCATGACCGAGTTGCACCGCGAGGCCGACAACGCGCGCGTCGCCAGCCGCCTGGTCGCGGCCCGGCGCTGGTCGCGTCTCGCGTCCTGGGCCCAGCGGCAGGCCCGGAGAGCGAGCCACGACCTGGGCTGACGGGCCCGTCACCGCGTCGGCCCGGAAGGGAAAGGCCGATGCGTACGGCACCCGGCATCCGCACGGCGGTGGTGAAGCCGGCGACCGCCGACCTCATGGAGGACGCGGGCACCGGACTCGACTACGGCACCCGGCCCGACCGCCTGCCCGGCCTGCTCACCCCGATCGACCGGTTCTTCGTCCGCAACCACGCCCCGACCCCCCGTCTCGACGCGCGAACCTGGACGCTGCGCGTCGAGGGCGGCGGCGTACGCCGGACCGTCCGCTACACCTACGACGACCTGTGGCGCCGCTTCCCGCTCGTGTCCGTCGTCCGGACCCTCGAGTGCGCGGGCAACCGGCGCGCCCTCTTCGGCGCCGAGCACGGCCACCGCTTCGGCGGGGTGCAGTGGGGCCGCGGCGCGATCGGCACCGCCGAGTGGACCGGGATCCCGCTGCGCGACCTGCTCGAACCGGCGGGGCTCACGGACGCCGCCGTCGAGGTCATGCCGGAAGGGCTCGACGCGGCGCGCGGACGCCGCCCGATGCCCCTCGCCAAGGCCCTGGCGCCCGACACCCTGCTCGCGCTCGCCATGAACGGCGAGGTCCTGCCGCCCGACCACGGCTTTCCCGCCCGCGTGGTCGTCTCCGGCTGGCTCGGCGCGGCGAGCATCAAGTGGGTGGGCCGCATCGAGGTGTCCGACCGGCCGCTGCGCGAGCCGTGGAACACCGAGGACTACGTGATCATCGCACCCGGCCGACCGGCCGTGCCAATCACCTCCACGCCGGTCGCGAGCCTGGTCGAACTGCCCTGGCCCGCGCGCCTGGGCCCCGGCCCGCAGACGATCCGCGGCCGCGCGTACGCCGGGGAGGACCGCGTCACGGCCGTCGACTACCGGATCGACGACGGCCCCTGGCGATCGGCCGCCCTCGACGGACCGGACCTCCCCGGCGTCTGGACCCGCTGGCGGTTCCCCTGGGATCCCGCCCCGGGCGCGCACGTCGTGCGGGTGCGGGCCACCGACGAGCACGGCCGAGCCCAGCCGGACGCCACCCCCTGGAACGACCTCGGCTACTGCCACAACTCGGTGCTCCCCCACCCCGTGCTCGTGGCCTGACGGGCTCAGGGCACGAGGACGACCTTGCCCGTGGTCGCGCGGCTCTCCAGCGCGGCGTGCGCGGCGGCGGCGTCCTTGAGCGGGAAACTCTGCACCAGCGGGACCAGCGCGCCCGACCCCGCGGCCGCGAGCGCCCGCTCCTCCAGGCCCCGCAGGCCGCCCGGCCGCTTCAGCACCCGGGGACCGACCGCCACCGCCGCCGTGATGCCCCGGGCGTACAGGTCCTCCGTGGTCAGCGCGGTCGGGCCGCCCTGCGCGTCCGCCCAGCCGAACAGCACGATCCTGCCGCCGACGCCGAGCAACTCCAGGGTCGCGCGCCCGAGGTCCCCGCCGACGCCGTCGAGCGCCAGCGTGACCTCCCGGTCGCCGAGAAGCGCCCGCACCTCGTCGGACCAGCCGGGAGCGGTGTAGTCCACGGCGTGCCGCGCGCCCAGTGCGAGCACCCGGCTCAGCTTCGCCGCGCCGCCGGCGAGCCCGACGACCGTGGCGCCGGCCCGCACCGCCGCCTGCACGAGCAGGTTGCCGACGCCTCCGGCCGCCGCCGTCACCAGCACGACGTCGTCCGCCCGGATCTCCGCGACGTCGAGGATCCCCATCGTGGTCCGGCCCGTGCCGATCATCGCCACCGCCTCGCCGTACCCGAGGCCGTCCGGGATCTCGTGGATCGCCGGCGCGTCCCGTACGGCCAGCTCGGCGTAGCCGCCGGGAGCCATGCCGAGATGAGTCACCACCCGCCTGCCGACCAGGCCGGGATCGACCTCGGGACCGACCGCGTCGACGACCCCGGCGACCTCCCGGCCGGGGATCGTGGGCAGGTCGGGGACGGGGATCGGGCCGCCCGCGTACTTCCCGGCCCGCAACGTGGTGTCGACCAGGTGCACCCCGGCCGCCCGTACGGCGACGCGGACCTGGCCCGGCCCGGGCTGTGGATCCTCGACCTCCTCGTAGACGAGATTCTCGGCGGGACCGAAAGCGTGCAATCTGATTGCGTACATCTGCCCGTTATAGATTTCCGGGCCGCGCCTCCACATCGGGCGATGGTCCTAGGTCCCCATGAACCGTTCGGAGTAGACGGCGCGATAGACGAGACATGCGCCCCTTCCCCTTGCGGCTCCCCCGCGGACGTCCGCATCCGCCGCCCGTGGGCCCGTCGAGTGACGACCACGATCTGATCGCGGCGGTGGCGGCGGAACGCGTCGAGGCGCTGCGGCTGCTGCACGACCGGCACGCCCCCTGGCTGCGCGCCCGCCTGCTGCGCAGGTGCGCCGACTCCGACATCGTGGACGACGCGATTCAGGACACGTTCGTGGCGGTCTGGCGTGGGGCGGGGCGCTACTCACCACAGGGCGAGGATGCCGCCGCGTGGATCTGGACGATCGCCGCCCGGCGCCTGGCGTCCGCGCTGAGACGCCCCGGCGGACGCTGGATCACCGGAACCGCGCTCGCCGGCACCGACGCCCGCCTGGCCTCCGCGGAAGACAGTGTGCTGCTCGGGGTCGAGCACGGCGACCTCGGCGGCGCTCTGGCCCGTCTGTCGCCCGAACTGCGCGCCGTGATCCAGGCGACCGTCCTCGACGGCCTGACCGTCCGCGAGGCGTCCCGGCTGCTCGGCATCCCGGAGGGCACCGTGAAGACCCGGCTCATGCGGGCCAAGGCCCGGCTGAGAGAGGAGCTGGCATGACGGCCGGTGACTGGCACATCCCGCCCGACCTGCTGGAACGCTATCTGGACGGCACGCTCGACCCGGTGGGCGTCATGTCCCTGGAGGCCCACCTCGTCGGCTGTGGCCGGTGCCGTACGGAGGTGCCCGCCGACGAGGGGTGGCTCGCCGCGTCGTGGGAGCGGATCGCGGCGGAGGTCGCGGCGCCCAGGCCGCCGGTGACGGAGCACCTGCTGCGCCGCGCGGGGGTTCCCGGGCATCTGGCCCGGCTGCTCGCCGCGACGCCCGCCCTGAGCCGCGCGTGGGCCGCGGGCGTCACGGCGGCGCTCGCGTTCGCGGTGGCGGCCGCGCACCTGGCCGAGCACGGCTTCCTCGCGTTCCTGACGCTGGCACCCGTGCTGCCGACGGCGGGCATCGCGCTCGCGTACGGACGGCGGGCCGACCCCGCCCACGAGATGTACTCGGCCACGCCCATGGCGGGGGCGCCGCTGCTCCTGGTGCGCTCCGTCGCCGTGCTCCTGACGGCCGTCGTGCTGACCGCCCTGGCCGTCCCGCTGCTGCCCGCCGCGGCCATGCCGTCCGTCGCCTGGGCCTGGTTGCTGCCCGCGCTGGCGGTGACCTCGGGCTGCCTGGCGCTGGCCACGCGGGTGCCGCTGTCCCTCGCCGCCGCGGCCCTGGGCGGCGGATGGCTCGGGGTCGTGACCGCGGTGGGAGCGATGACGGGTGACCATGCGCTGCCGTTCCGGCCCGCCGCGCAGGTGCTCTACCTCTGTGCCGCGGCACTGCTCGCCCTCGTCCTGTACGTCCGGCGCCACCGCCTCGATCCCGCCCTGGAGCCCAGATGACCCCCATCGTCACCGTGCGCGGCCTGCGCAGACGGTACGGCCGCAGACCCGTGCTCGACGGCCTCGACATCGAGTTCGGCGCGGGCGTGACCGGCCTGCTCGGCCCGAACGGCGCCGGCAAGACGACATTGCTGCGCTGCCTGGCCACCACCCTCGCGCCCGACGCCGGGGAACTGCGCATCCTCGGTCTCGACCCGGCCACGCCGTCGGGCCGGACGGCCGTACGCCGCCGGCTCGGCTACCTGCCGCAGGACCCCGGGTTCTACCCTCATTTCACCGCCTTCGAGACGCTCGACTACGTCGCGATCCTCAAGGAGATGACCGACCGGCGCGCGCGGCACCGGGAGGTGACGCGGGTGCTCGACGAGGTCGGCCTCGGCGACCGGGCGCGCACGAAGACGCGCAAGCTGTCGGGCGGCATGCGGCAGCGGCTCGCGCTCGCGCAGGCTCTGCTGGGCGGGCCGGATCTGCTCGTCCTCGACGAGCCCACGGTCGGCCTCGACCCGGAGCAACGGCTGCGGCTGCGCGCCCTGGTCTCCCGGCTGGGCGAGAGCCGTACGGTGCTGCTGTCCACGCACCAGACGGAGGACGTCGCGGCGCTGTGCGAGCGGGTGGTCGTGATGCACGGCGGGCGGATCCTGTTCGACGGCGCCCCCGTCGGGCTCGCCGCCGTCGCCACCGGCCGCGTCGGCCTCACCGGCGAGCGCCCCGGCCCCGGCGTGCTGTTCTGGCGTACGGCCGACGGGCGCTACCGCACGATCGGCGAGGCCCCGGTGGGAGCCGCCCCGGCCGAGCCGACGGTGGAGGACGGCTACCTGCTCCTCGTCGGCCGGATCGAGGAGGCGGCGTGAACCTTGTGCGCTTCGAGGCCGCCCGGCTGCTGCGCAGCCCGCTGGTCTGGGGAGCGGCGGTGCTCATGGTCGCGCTGCGCGTCTGGCAGACCTGGTCCCGCGCGCCCGCCTGGCCCGAGGTGACGATCGACACCGCGTACGGCTGCCTGCTCGTGGGGGCGGGGGTGCTGCTGGCGGCGAACCTCGCGGTGAACCGGGAGCGGCGTCACGGCATGCCGGAGACCATCCGGGCGCTGCCGGTCCGGGCCCCGGCCAGGACCAGGGCGCTGCTGGTCGCCGCTCCCGCCGTCGCCGCGGCGGTGGCCTGCGCGACCACGGCGGTCCACCTGATGAGCCTGCTCCCCGCGCATGCGGCGGCCCGGTTCGATCCGTGGGAGGCCCTGACCGGGCCGGCCGGCGCGGCGCTCTGCGGTGTCCTCGGCGTCGCGGCGGGGCGGTGGCTCCCCGGGCCGGCGACGGGGCCCGTCGTGCTCTTCGCGGTCGCGGCACCCCTGGAGTTGTCCAGGTCGGGCGGTTCGTGGGCGGCGCTGCTCCCGGTGATCCTGCACCACGACCTACCCGTGGAGATCAACCCACGGCCCTCGGGGGCCCATCTCGTCTACCTCCTCGCGCTGATCCCGCTGGTCGCCGCCCTGGGGATGGTCCGGTACGGCCTGCGTCCCCGGCGCTCGATCGCGGCGCTGGCCGGGCTGGCGGTCGCGGTGCCCACGGGGGCCGTCGCGATCGGCGGCATGCACGACGCGGTGCCCGAGGAGAGGCTGGCCCGGTGGATGACCCCCGAGGCGCAGCGCTGCCGGGAGGCCGAGGGGGTGCGTTACTGCGCCTATCCGGGCTACGAGGCGTGGATCCCTTTGTGGGCACGCGCCGTACGGCCCGTGGTCGCCGCGGTCCCGCCCGCCGAGCGGGACCTGGTGCCCGAGATCCGGCAGCGGGTCGGCGACGTCTCCCTCGGCCAGGGGCGAGGGACGATCATGAAGCCGGGGTGGCCGCACCCCACCGGACCGTTCTTCCTGTGGGGCAGGCACGGGACCGCGGAGCTCTCGGAAGCCTGGCTAGGCGGTCAGGTGGCCGCCCGCGTCGCCGGCCTACCGGACCCCGATTACTGGTTCGTGTCGGTCACCGACCCGCTGTTCGGCGCCGAAGACCTCGGTTTCCAGCAAACCCGGCCCGACTGCGCCGATTGGGGACGGGCGCGCACGCTCGTCGCCCTGTGGCTGGGCGGCCAGGCCGGGCCGGTGCGCACCGCCGCCTCCTCCTGGGCCCAGACCAAGGACTCCGAGCGGCCCGCCGCCGAGCGCCTCTACCGGTACGCCGAGCGGCTGGTCGCGCGTCAGGACGCCCGTTCGCGCGTGTGGACCCACTGGACGACGCTCATGGACCCGAAGACCACGATCGAGCGGGCGCTCCCGCTGCTCGGCCTCACACCGGACCCCGATGACAGGAAGGACTGCTCGTGATCCGTACGGCACTGCTCCTCGTGCGCCCGACCCTCCGGGGCGTCGATTGGGCGCCGCTCGCCTGGACCTGGCTGGCGTCCACAGTCGTGATCGTCGCCGCCGCCCTCACCCGGGGCGCGGTGGTGAGCTGCGACGCCGTGGTCCTCTCGCGGTTGTCCGCCGGGGCGATGGGCGCGACGGCGGGGTTCGCCCTCGTCGATCCCATGGCGTACGACGCGCTGGCGACGCCCGTTCCGAGGTGGCTGCGGATGTGGCTGCGCACCGCCCTCGCCGCCGGGGCCGCGCTCGGGGCCTGGGGGACGGCTCTCGCCCTGATCGTCGTCTTCCTGCCCCAGGGCTCCCCACTGCTCACCGGCGATCTGGCGCTGGAGGCCGCCACCTGCGTCCTCACCGGGCTGTCCGGCGCCGCCGTCGCCGTACGGCTGCGGCCCCGGCACGGCCGTTCGGCGGCCCTCGCGGGCACGGCGGCCCAGTTCACGCTGCTCGCGCTCACGCTCTTCCTCACCGCCGAGCTGTGGCTGTGGCCGCTGCAGGACGACCCGCAGTGGCCGGTGGCCCATCGGCTGTGGCTCGTCCTCCTGCCGCTGCCGGTGGCGTGCCTCGTGTGGGCGAACGGCAATCCCGCGACAAGGTGGAGTCACAGAGTTATGGCGTTCTTCGTTGGGTTTCTCCCGCGCGGCCCTTATGCTCGCAGCACGTCCTCTTTACTGCCGTGAGTGAGGAGATGTTGCGTGGCCGATGACGCGCCGCCACCCCCCGGTATCGATTCGCGCGTCCCCAATCCCGCGCGCATGTACAACTACTTCCTGGGCGGGAAGGACAACTTCGCCGCCGACCGGGAGGCCGCGGAGCGGGTTCTGCGGGTCGCGCCCGAGGCCCGTGCGCTGGCCCGCCGCAACCGGGCCTTCATGCGCCGGGCCGTACGCCACCTGGTGGCCGAGGCCGGGATCCGGCAGTTCGTGGACATCGGCACCGGGCTGCCGGCCGAGGGCAGCGTCCACGAGGTGGCGCACGAGATGGACCCCGGCGTCCGCGTGGCGTACGTGGACAACGACCCGGTGGTGCTCGCGCACTCCCGGGCCCTGCTGTCGGGCACCTCGGCCACCACCGTGACCGTGCAGGGGGACCTGCGGCGGCCCGAGGAGATCCTGGACCACCCGGAGCTGCGCTCGGTGATCGACCCCGCCGAGCCGGTCGCGATCCTGCTCGTGGCCGTGCTGCACTTCCTCACCGACGACGACAAGCCGGCCGAGCTCGTGGCCCGGCTCAGGGAGTCCGTCGCCCCCGGAAGCCACCTCGTGCTGTCCCATGTCACCGACGAGGAGCGGTCCGGCGACGCCCACGACGGGGCGGCCGTCTACCGGCAGGCCAGCAGCGGCGTCACCCTGCGCAGCCGCGAGCAGATCCACGAGCTGTTCGACGGCTTCCGCCTCGTCGAACCGGGCCTGGTCCCGCTGGACGACTGGCGGCCCGACGACGAGAACCTGCTCGCGCGGCAGGCCCGGCGGCACCTGCCCACCTGGTTCCTCTGCGGGGTCGGACACGCGCCCTGAAAAGGCCGTGAATATTGTGTTACGTCCTGCCTGTAGGTTTCTTCCTTTACATGCGATACGCCAGGCTATGCGGCATGCTCAAGCGCACCCGGTTGTTCGGGCAGAAGACCCGAGTCACCTTCACCCTGCCCGTTGACGACCCCACGGGGACGGTCAGCGTGGTCGGCGACTTCAACGACTGGCTGCCCGGCCGCCACGAACTGCTGCGGCGCCGGAACGGCACCCGCACCGTGTCGGTGATCCTTCCGGCCGGCGCGCACCGGTTCCGCTACCTCGCGACGGGCGGCGTCTGGTTCGACGACGACAGCGCCGACCACGTGGACGAGCAGGGCAGCGTGCTGCACCTCTGACCACCAGAAGGGCCGTTTCTCCCGACAGAAGTAGGGCATACGGGAACGATCGCGACACCCCGGCCCTTTTCTGGAGGGGAAACCATGAAGGCAGTTACCTGGCACGGCAAGCGCGACGTACGGGTGGACGAGGTCCCGGACCCGGCCATCAAGGAACCCACCGACGCGATCATCCGCGTCACCACGACCGCGATCTGCGGGTCCGACCTGCACCTGTACGAGGTGCTCGGCCCGTTCATCGGCGAGGGCGACATCCTGGGCCACGAGCCGATGGGCATCGTCGAGGAGGTCGGCGCGGAGGTCACCCACATCAAGCCGGGCGACCGGGTGGTGATCCCGTTCAACATCTCGTGCGGCCACTGCTACATGTGCGACCGCGAGTTGTACGCCCAGTGCGAGACCACCCAGGTCCGCGAATACGACACGGGCGCCGCCCTGTTCGGCTACACCAAGCTGTACGGCGAGGTGCCCGGCGGCCAGGCGGAGTACCTGCGCGTCCCGCAGGCGCAGTTCGGACCGATCAAGGTGCCGGACGGGCCGCCGGACGAGAGGTTCGTCTACCTCTCCGACGTGCTGCCCACCTCCTGGCAGGCCGTCGAGTGGGCCGAGGTGCCCGACGGCGGCAGCGTCACCGTCTTCGGTCTCGGCCCGATCGGGCAGATGTCGGCCCGCATCGCGCGCCACCGCGGCTACCGCGTCATCGGCGTGGACATCGTCCCCGAGCGCCTGGAGATGGCCCGCAGGCACGGCATCGAGGTGATCGACGGCAACGAGACCGACGACGTGCCCGAGGCGGTCCGCGCGATGACCGGAGGCCGGGGCACCGACTCGGTCATCGACGCCGTGGGCATGGAGGCGCACGGTTACACCGTCGGCAAGTTCGCCCAGACGGTCACCGGGATGCTGCCCGACAAGGCCGCCGCCGCCATGATGACCCGCGCCGGCCTCGACCGGCTCGCCGCCCTGCAGGACGCCATCGAGACCGTGCGCCGCGGCGGCACGATCTCGATCAGCGGCGTCTACGGCGGGATGACCGACCCCATGCCCATGCTGCGGATGTTCGACAAGGGCATCGCGCTCAGGATGGGCCAGGCCCACGTCAAGCGGTGGATCGGCGACATCATGCCGCTCCTGACCGGCGACGGCGACCCCCTGGGGGTCGCGGACCTGGCGACCCACCGCCTGCCGCTCGAGCAGGCGCCGCACGGCTACGAGATCTTCCAGAAGAAGGAGGACGGCGCGATCAAGGTCCTGCTCAAGCCCTGACGGCCACTCTCCTCGCCGCGGCCCGCCTGACCCTGCCGCGTACGGCGGTCCCGAGGAACACCGTCCCGAACACCAGGCCCACGAACAGGGCGATGGAGGCCCCGGTCGCGACGTTCCACTGCGTGGAGACCCACACGCCCGCCAGCGCGCAGGCGACCCCGATCGCCGCGGCGAGCGGGAACAGCGGCGCGAGCCTGTCGGTGAGCAGGCGGGCGGTCGCGGCCGGGCCCACGATCAGCGCCACGGCGAGGATCGTCCCCAGCGCGGGCACGGTGGCGACGACGGTCACCTCGACGACCGCGAGCAGGGCGAAGTCCAGCAGCAGGGTGGGCAGTCCGAGCGCCGCCGCCCCCACCGGGTCGAACGCCGCGAGCAGCAGTTCCTTTCCCACCAGGGCGAGCAGGAGCAGCACCCCCACGGCGACGGCGGCGGTCACCACCAGGTCGCCCGTGCCCACGGCCAGGACGTCGCCCACGGTGTACGCCGCCAGGTCCTTGGTGAAGCCGTCCTGCGCCGACACCAGCACCACACCGAGCGCGAAGCCGCCCGACAGCGCGATGCCGGTGGCCGTGCCGAAGTCCTGCCCGCGGCCCCGGCCGAACAGGAGGACCGCGGCGACCACCAGCAGCCCGAACAGCCCGCCGCCGAGGTAGAGGTTCACCCCGAGCAGGGCGGCGACGACGATGCCGGGGAACGTCGCGTGCGTGAGGGCCATCGTGAAGAACGGCAGCCGCCGCGCGACCACGAACACCCCGACCACCCCGCCGAGCGCGCCGACCAGGACGGCCTCGACCAGGGCCCGGTGCACGGTGGAGTCGAGCCAACTCATGCCGCACTCTCCACTACCGTGCGGCGGCGGGCGCGGCTCAGGCCCGCCTTCCTGCGTACGGCCCCGGCGGCGTGGGCCAGGCCGTACAACGCGACCAGGACGAGCACCACGGTCGCGCCGGAGGCGAGCCGCACTCCGTGCCCCACCGACGCCTCGTAGCTCACGACGAGCCCGAGCCACCCGCCGGCCGCGCCGACGAGGCAGGCCAGCGGCACGATGACGGCGAGCCGGTCGGACAGGCACCGGGCCGCCGCGGCCGGCACGATGAGCAGCGCGATCACGAGGATCGTGCCGACCGCCTTCACCGCGGCCACGACGACCAGCGCGACCGCGATGTTCAGCACGAGGTCGAGCAGGCCCACGCGTACGCCGGCCGCGCGGGCGCCCTCGGGGTCGAAGGCCCGCAGCAGCAGCGGCCGCCGCAGCACCGCCAGCAACGCCACGACCACGACCGTCACGACGGCGGTCTGCGCGAGTTGCTCCTCGCTGACCGTCAGCACCCGTCCGAACAGGAACGCCGTGAGGTCGGAGGTGAAGCCCGTCTGCCGCGACACCACCACGACGCCGACGGCGAACAACGTGGTCAGCAGCATGGCGAGCGCGGCGTCCTCGCTCACGCGGCGGCGGTGCGTCAGCAGCGTGAGCAGGACGGCCGTGAGGACCCCGGCGGCCAGCGCCCCCCAGAAGATGCCGCCGTCCCCGGCCATGAGGTGGCCGATGACCACGCCGGGGAAGACGGTGTGCGTCAGGGTGTCGCTGACGAAGGCGAGCCGGCGCAGCAGCACCAGCACGCCGACCGTGCCCGCGAGCGCGCCGAGGATGACCAGTTCGACCAGCGCCCGCGCCATGAAAGGCAACTGGAACGGCTCGAAGAACATCATGTCTGGGTCACGATCACCCGGTCGCCGCGCAGTTCGAGCGCGTGCCCGCCGTACGTCGCGCGCAGCCGCTCGGGCGTCAGCACGTCGCCGGTCGGACCGAAGCCGAACTGGTGCCGGTTGAGCAGGCACACCTCGTCGCAGGCCAGATGCGCGATGGCGAGGTCGTGGGTGCTGACGACGACGGAGGCGCCCTGCTCCTTCAGCGAGCCGATCGCCTCGAGCAGCGCGTGCTGGCTGACCGCGTCCACGCCGTTGAACGGCTCGTCGAGCAGCAGCATCCGGGGCTTGGCGGCGATGGCACGGGCCAGCAGCACCCGCTGGCGCTGCCCGCCCGACAGCGTGCCGAACCGCTCCCGCGCCCGGTGGGCCAGCCCGACACGCTCCAGGGCCTCGGCGGTCTCGGCCCGGTCGGCGGCGGAGGGGCGGCGCAGCCAGCCGATCCGCCGGTAGCGGCCCATCATCACCACCTGCTCGACCGACACCGGGAAATCGGGATCGAGCGTGTCGGCCTGCGGCACGTAGGCGACGTCGCGCCGGGCCTGCGCCGGGGGCCTGCCCAGCACCTCGATCCGGCCGCGCACCACCGGCACCAGGCCGAGCAGCGCCCTGATCAGCGTCGACTTGCCCGCGCCGTTCGGGCCGATCAGCGCGACGGCCTCGCCCTCGTGGACGACGCCGTGCAGTTCCTCCAGGACCGGGACGTCGCCGTAGGCCACGCTCGCCCGGTCGAGCACCAGGGTGGGCGTGCGCTCGCTCATGCGGCGGTCCCCCTCAACGCGTTGACAATGGTGTCCGTATTGTGCTCCTCCATCTGGAGGTAGGTAGCACCGGCCGAGCCCTCGGGGCCGAGCGAGTCGCCGTACAGCGCGTCCTCGCCCGCCACGACCTTCACCCCGGCCTCGCGGCCGATCGCCTCGGCCGTCTTGGGCGGCAGCGACGCCTCCGAGAAGATGGCCGCCACCCCGGTCGTCCTGATCTCGGCGACGAGATCGGACACCTGCTTGGCCGACAGCTCCGCGGAGGTGTCGAAGCTCGGAATGATCGACCCGACGAACGTCAGCTTGTATCGGTCGAGGTAGTAACCGAAGGCGTCGTGGTTGGTCACGAGCTTGCGCCGGTCGGGGGGCACGGACTCGATCTTCCTCGCGATGTCGGCGTCGAGCGCGTCCAGCTTCGCGTCGTACGCCACCCGGTTGGCCTGGTAGACCGCGGCGTCGGGCGGATCGGCGGCGGCGAAGGCGGTCTCGATCGTGGCGACCATCGTCTTGACGTTGAGCGGGTTGTGCCAGATGTGCGGGTCGCCCTCGGACTCGTCGTGATCGTGCCCCTCCTCCCCGTGTCCCTCCTCGTGCCCCTCCCCGGAGCCCATGCGGATCTGGACGCCCCGGGAGGCGTCGACGACGGTCCCGTCGAAGCCGGCGGCCGAGATCGTCTCGTCCAGCCACTTCTCCAGGCCCACGCCGTTCTTGACGAGCACGTCGGCCTCGCCGATGGCCCGCATGTCGGCCGGGGACGGCTCGTAGTCGTGGGGATCGACGTTGGGCTTCAGCAGCTGGTGGACCGTGATCCGGTCGCCGCCGACGTTGCGGGCGAAATCGGCCACCTGCGTGGTGGTCGCCACCACCTTCAACGGCTGTGCCGGTCCCAGGGCGGGATCGGAGGAATCAGAAGGCTTCTGCGCGCCGCCGCACGCGGCTGCGAACAGCACCAGCAGCGCGGCGGACGAGAGCGTACGGACAAGTGGCGAGAGCACGACGATTCCTCAAGTCGGTATCAGGGGAAACATCCCTTCCAAATGTCCCGCAAATGAAAATCATTGTCAACTTGCGGCGATCCGCCGGGAACGCCCCGAGAGCACGGCCCGGGCCGTGCCGGGATTGTCGGCGAAGACGCCGTCCACGCCGAGGTCGTAGAGCATCGCCAGCCAGCCCATCACGTCTCCCGTCGCCCGCGCGTACGCCGGGCCGGCCGGGTCTCCGCGCCGGAAGTCGGCCGGCAGCTGGGCGTTCTCGTCGCGGACGGTCCACACGTGCACGTCGAGCCCCACCCTGTGGGCGTCCCGCACGAGTGTCGTGGGGGCGAGGAGGCGACCGCCGGAACCGGTGGGAACGACCCGAGAGGTCGCCACGCCGATGCCGTCCGCGTACGTCGCGATCTCCTCGAGCCCGGCGGGCGTGACCATCCGGTCGTACGCCGCGCCGGAGCCGCCGATCAGCTGGATCAGCGGCAGCCGGGTCCTTCCGCGCAGCTCGCGCAGGTTGGCCGCCTCGAAAGACTGGATGAAGACCGGGTCGTGCCGGTCGCGCCAGCCGTGCCGGCCCAGCACGTCGAGCAGCGGCTCCTCCAGCGGCAGGCCGACGGAGTCGAAGTAGGAAGGGTGCTTGGTCTCGGGGTAGACACCCACGCCGTGCCGTACGGCCAGCTCCACGACCTCGTCGAACGTCGGGATCGGGGCCAGCCCGTCGAATGCGGCGTTGCCCGGGCGCAGGTCCGGGATGCGCTCGGTGGCCCGCAACGTGCGCAGCTCGGCCAGCGTGAAGTCCTCGGTGAACCAGCCGGTGACGGCCACGCCGTCGATGGTCTTGGTGGTGCGGCGGGCGGCGAACTCGGGATGGTCCGCCACGTCCGTGGTCCCCGAGATCTCGTTCTCGTGGCGGGCCACCAGGACGTGGTCACTGGTGGAAACCAGGTCGGGCTCGATGTAGTCGGCCCCGAGCGCGATCGCCGTCTCGTACGACGGCAGCGTGTGCTCGGGCCGCAGGGCGCTGGCGCCCCGGTGGCCGATGACGAGGGGTTCTGGCTGGTGCGGCACAGCGGCCACCGTACATGCGCGTGCGTGCACGACAAACGCGTACGGCTCCCGCGCCGGACGCGGGAGCCGTACGAGGACGGGGGAACCGTCAGACCTGGCCGGCCTTCTCCAGAGCCGTGCAGCAGGTGTCGACGATCAGGCGGGTGACGACGTAGGGGTCGACGTTGGCGTTGGGGCGCCGGTCCTCGATGTAGCCCTTCTTGTCGACCTCGACCTGCCACGGGATGCGGACGGAGGCGCCGCGGTCGGAGACGCCGTAGCTGAACTTGTCCCACCGGGCGGTCTCGTGGTGGCCGGTGAGGCGGTCCTCGACGCCGTGGCCGTAGTTCTTGACGTGCTCCATGGCGTTGTCGCCCAGGGCCTCGCAGGCGGTGATGATCGGCTCGTAGCCCTCGCGCATCGCCTTCGTGGAGAAGTTGGTGTGCGCGCCGGCGCCGTTCCAGTCGCCCTTCACCGGCTTGGGGTCGAGCGTGGCGGCGACGTCGAACTCCTCGGCGGTGCGGTAGAGCAGCCAGCGGGCGACCCACATGTGGTCGGAGACCTCCAGCGGACCGGCGGGGCCGACCTGGAACTCCCACTGACCGGGCATGACCTCGGCGTTGATGCCGGAGATCTTCAGGCCGGCGGCCAGGCAGCGGTCGAGGTGCAGCTCGACGATGTCGCGGCCGAAGACCTCGTCGGCGCCGACACCGCAGTAGTAGCCGCCCTGCGGAGCGGGGAAACCGCCCAGCGGGAAGCCGAGCGGGCGGCTGTCCTTGAAGAAGGTGTACTCCTGCTCGATGCCGAACCACGACTCCTGGTCGGCGAACCGCTCGGCCACCTCCGCGAGCGGGGAGCGGGTGTTGGTGGCGTGCGGCGTCATGTCGGTGTGCAGGACCTCGCACAGGACCAGCACGTTGTCGCCGCCCCGGATCGGGTCGGGGCAGGTGAACACCGGCCGCAGCACCAGGTCGGAGGAGTGACCGGTGGCCTGGTTGGTGCTGGACCCGTCGAAGCCCCACAGCGGCGGCTCGGCGCCGTCGGCAAGGATCTTGGTCTTGGAGCGGAGCTTCGCGGTCGGCTCCGTGCCGTCGATCCAGATGTACTCGGCCTTGTAGGTCACGTCGATCCCTTCGAGCGAGGCGGCCTGGCGTTCGTCCGCCACGCCCAACAGTGCCGTTTCGGGATTTCGTAGCTTTTGCCCGTTTGTAACCAGAGTGTTAACGCGAGTTCTTTGCCTTGGCGGTGCTGTGACCCGTGGCACATGATCTCCGCTCTCCTGGGCAGTTGGAGGGCGTCCACCAATCGCAACCGCACTGGGAGTGAGGGCAGATGGTCTTACTGGGCCTGCTTCTGGTCCTGATCGCGGCGGCGGCTGTGATCGAGGTGTCGGTCAACGACACCGCGAACACCCTGCCGATCACGGTCCTGGACCGCACGTTCAACCTCAGCCCGTTCGAGCTGTTCATCGCCGGTGTCGTGACCGCCGTCGTCTTCGTCGTCGGCCTGCTGCTCATCACCGGCGGCATGCGCCGCGCCGCCGTGAAGCGCCGCCGGCTGCGTGAGGCCCGCCTGGCGGAGCGGGACCGCGTGTCCCGCCTGGAGGCCGAGAAGCGCGACCTGGAGCGCCGCCTGGAGACGACTTCGACGGCGTCCTCGACGGCCGAGCGGCCGAAGGTCGACCGGGATCGCGACGGCGTCGACGACCGGGCCGAGCGCGCCGAGCGTCCCACCGCGCCGCACAACCGCGTGTCGGTGCCCGCGCAGCAGTCGTCCCCCGACCAGCTGGTGGCCGGCGGACGTCACGCGACCGACGAGCGCCGCGGCTGATCCGTGATGCCGGGGGTGACACTCGCCCGTCCGGTCATGGCCGGACGGGCTCGGGGGACCGCTCGGGAAGCCGTGCCCTGCTCACGTCCCTGCCCTGGGCGCGTGCCAGCTCCGCGAAGGTGATCGCGTTGCGTACGGCGGCGCCGCCGGGATCGTTGTTGAAGTAAACGTAGGCGTCCGGCACCTCGCCCAGGCGGTCCACCCAGCTGCGCAACGCGTGTGACCCGTAGCTGGGCCAGGGTTCGGCCCGCCCTTCGTGGAAGCGCAGATAGACCCAGTCGGCCGTACGCCACAGGGGCCCGGCCGGCCGGCCGAGACGGTCTGCCCAGCACAACGCGGCCCCGAACTCCGTCAGCAGGGCCCGGATCTCGTCGGTCCACCACGAGGCGTGCCGCGGCTCGACCGCGACCCGTACGGTACGCGGGAACCGGGCCAGGCAGGCCCGCAGCCGGCCGGCGTCCACCTGCAGGGTCGGCGGCAGTTGCAGCAGGACGGGGCCCAGCTTCGGGCCGAGCCCCTCGGCCACGCCCATCAGCCGCTCGACCGGCTCCTCCGGGTCCTTCAGCCGCTTGATGTGCGTGAGGAAGCGGCTGGCCTTGACCGCCATGACGAAGTCGGGCGGCGTACGCTCCCGCCACGACTCGAACGTCTCCCGCTTCGGCAACCGGTAGAAGGCGTTGTTGTTCTCGACGGTGGCGAAGATCTCGCCGTAGCTCTCCAGCCACAGTCTCTGGGGCACGCCCCCGTAGACGGGGTCGCGCCAGTCGGCGTACTGCCAGCCGGAGGTCCCCACGAGCACGGGCATATCCGTCCCCTACCCAGCGGACGGCATAGATCGCATCCCTCCGGGCACGCGACGTCAAGAACGAGCAAAAGAGGGGAGCAACGATGATCCAGGGTAAGACGATCGCGTTCCTCGTCGCCCCCGAGGGGGTCGAGCAGGTCGAGCTCACCGAGCCGTGGAAGGCCGTCGAGCAGGCGGGTGGCACACCGAGGCTCGTCTCGGTGGAACGTGGGGAGATCCAGGCGTTCAACCACCTCGACAAGGCCGGCACCTTCCCGGTGGACGCCGTGGCGGGAGAGGTCTCCGCGGCCGACTTCGACGGGCTGGTCCTTCCCGGCGGGGTCGCCAACCCGGACTTCCTGCGGATGCGGCCGGAGGCCGTACGGTTCGTCAAGGAGTTCTTCGACGCGGGCAAGCCGGTCGCGGCGATCTGCCACGCGCCGTGGACCCTCGTGGAGGCCGACGTGGTGCGCGGGCGCACGCTGACCTCGTGGCCCAGCCTCCAGACCGACCTGCGCAACGCGGGAGCGACCTGGGTGGACCAGGAGGTCATGGTCTGCACCGGCGGCCCGAACACGCTGGTCACCAGCCGGAAGCCGGACGACCTGAAGGCCTTCTGCCAGGCCGCCGTGGACGCCTTCGGCGCCTGAGGGAGGGCTTCCCCCTGCGGATCAGGGTCTGTCATGCTTTCCGGGTGCAATTCCGCGGACTCACGGCATGACCGAGGTTTTCACGCTCGGAGAGGCATTGGGCGTCGTCTCCGGCGACCGGCTGCGGCATGACACGACCATCCGCCTCGACGTGGAGGGGCCCGAGCTGACGACGGCGGTCGGCCTGGCCCGGCTCGGCCACACGGTGAGCTGGCTGGGCCGGGTCAGCGCCGACGAACTCGGCACCCGCACGCTGACCGTCCTGCGCGGCGAGGGCGTGGACGTCTCCCACGTACGGGTGGACGAGACGGCGGCCACCGGGCTGATCCTCCGTCAGCGGCGCATCGGCCGCTCGTCGCACGCCGTCCACTACCGGGAGGGCTCGGCCGGGTCCCACCTGTCGACCGGCGACGTGCCCGGCGAGGCGGTGCAGTCGGCACGGATCCTGCACGTCACGGGCGTCACCCTCGGCCTCAGCGGCCTCGCGTGGAGCGCCGTCCACCACGCCGTCAAGCTCGCCAGAGACGCCGGGGTGCTCGTCTCGGTGGACGTCAACCACCGCGCGAACCTCTGGGAGAGCGCGGAGGAGGCCCGCCAGGGTCTCACCGAACTCGCCGCCTCCGCCGACGTGCTGTTCGCGACCCAGGACGAGCTCATGCTCGTGGAGCACGTGCTCGCGTCCACGCCCGAACTGGTCGTGACCCGGGGCGCCAAGGGAGCCAGCGCCACCGTCGAGGGCCTGCGCTACGACACCCAGGCCGCCCCCGTGACCACGGTCGACCCCGCCGAGGTCGGCGGGGCGTTCGTCGCGGGCTACCTCAGCGCGATCCTCGACGGGCTCCATCCGTCGGACCGCCTCAAGCGCGGCATCTCGGTGGCCGCCTTCGCCGTCGCCAGCCACAGCTCCTGGCAGGGTTTGCCCACCCGCGGCGAACTGCCTCCGTGACGCTTGGCAACTCCAGCATCGCGATTTACCTGTGAGGCGAGTCGTTTGCGGATGTTTCAAAGTTGACGGAAGCGTAGCTACTCACCAGTAGAGATACTTGGATGTGAGTGGGGTGACCCACGGCATCCGGCGTCCAACTCGTCAGGCCCATGCGGAGGCCGACACAACCGGATTTGCCCACACAGGCCCTGTGGCTCCGCCGTATTCCTAGGCACGAACGGCCGATCCCGGCCTGCAAACCCTAGATCTTCGTCGTCCTGGAGGCAGAGCCATGAAGAAGAGGGTCCTTGTCGCGTCCACCTTCAGCGCGGTCACCTTCACCTTCGGCGTGATGCCGCAATCCGTCGGCGCGGCCCGGTGGTTCGCCAATCCCGCGCCTCCCTCTCCACCCGCCGAACGGGAGGCACCTCAGGCTCCGGACACAACGCCGCAGCCCTTACCGCCGCGTGATTCGGCTCCGCCGGCTCAAAACCCGCTGGGGCCATCGACCAGCCCGCCCACGTCACCGACCAGCCCGCTCACGCCGCCCTCCACCTTGCCAACCCCGTCTTCCTGTCCGTATCAGCCGCCCAGGTGTCAGGGCCCGCATCCGTCGTCCGACTGTCCGGTCCGGCAGCCTTATTGTGGGAGGCCGGGCGACGGCGCGACACCACAAGGCCGCTGGGATAGGGCGCGGTCCGCGCCGCCCGGCTCCGGCTGCTCGGCCGTGACCGGCACCGAGGCCATGGGCGAGCGGCCGGTGGCCACCGCGATCGCCGGCGTTCCCGACCTGTCGAAGATGGCGTCGGCCCTTTCTCGAGGCAACCTGGCCCAGTACCTCGATTCGGCCAAGGACATCACCGTGTTCGTGCCGGTCAACGACGCGTTCGTCAAACTGCCGAAGTTCGAGCTGGACCGGATGTTCTCGGACGAAGACAAGGACTGGACGCGCCAGGTCCTTACGTATCACGTGACCGAAGGGCGCAAGACCAGGGACGAATTGAGCAATGCCAAGCTCACCACCAAGGAGGGCCACGAGCTCACCACTCGCCTGTCCGGTCAGGACCTCGTAATCAACAACGACGCCAAGGTCCTCTGCGGAGAGATCCAGACGGCCAACGCCACGGTTTACCTCATCGACAAAGTGCTGATTCCGTAGCGGTGACCACACCCACCGCTCGTGACGCGGGAAATCGGGCGGCCGTCCAGCCGGACGGGCTCACCGCCCAGGCAGACACCGCGATCGTCATCCAGCACCAGGCAGCGCGGGCGACTGCGGGAAGTTGCGACATCGGTACCGCCCTGTAACACCCGGCCCGGAAAATCTGATCAATGGTCTGGAGGTAGACCAAAGGAGCCGGGCATGTCAGATCCCGCCGCAGACGCGATGGATCTCGTCACGGCCTGGGCCGGGCTATTCCCGCCGAGGTCGCCGACACGGTCGCCCAGCCCGTACGCGACCGAGGATCCATGCTTCGGCCGCCCGATCGACAAGATCGGCGGCTGGACACCCCGCACCTGTTAGAGCCGGTTAGAGGAGGCCTCAGTGGCGCAAGCCCTCGACGACGACGCCAAACGACTAGCGGAACTCGGCTACAAGCAGGAACTGGCCCGCACCTGGAGCGGGTTCTCCAACTTCGCCATCTCCTTCTCCATCATCTCGATCCTGGCCGGCTGCTTCACGACCTTCGGACAGGCGTGGAACAACGGCGGACCGCTGGCGATCTCCGTCGGCTGGCCGCTGATCTCGGCGTTCATCCTGATCATCGGCTTCTGCATGGCGGAGCTGGTCTCCGCGTTCCCCACGGCGGGCGGCATCTACTGGTGGGCCGCCAAGCTGGGCCGGCCCGTGCACGGCTGGTTCACGGGCTGGCTGAACCTGATCGGGCTGATCGCGGTGACCGCGTCCGTCGACTACGGCTGCGCGACGTTCCTGAACATCACGATCGGGCGCTTCAGCGACTCCTGGGCGAACGGCAACGCGCTGCACCAGACCTTCCTGCTGTTCGCCGTGGTCCTGGTGCTGCACGCGCTGATCAACATCTTCAGCCACCGGCTGATCTCGCTGTTGCAGAACGTATCGGTGTGGTGGCACGTGTTCGGCGCCGCGGCCGTCGTGCTGATCCTGATCTTCGGCCCGACGGAGCACCAGAGTGTGGGCTTCCTGTTCGAGACGTTCAACAACTCCGGGTTCGGCGACGGCGACTCGGGCCCGGCGTTCTGGCTGTACGTGCTGCCGCTGGGCTTCCTGCTCACGCAGTACACGATCACCGGCTTCGACGCCTGCGCGCACGTGTCGGAGGAGACCCACGGCGCGGCCCGCACGGCGGCCAAGGGCCTGTGGCAGTCGATCTTCTACTCCGCGATCGGCGGCTGGATCCTGCTGCTGTCGTTCCTGTTCGCGGCCACGAACGTGGACGCCGTCAACGCCGAGGGCGGCTTCGTCGGCGCCATCTTCACCTCGTCGCTGTCGTCCACGCTCGCCACGGTCATCTTCGGCATCTCCACGATCGGCCAGTTCTTCTGCGGCATGAGCTGCGTGACCTCGATGTCGCGGATGACGTACGCGTTCTCCCGGGACGGCGCGGTGCCGGGCTGGAGGCTGTGGTCGAAGGTGGACCGCAACCGGACGCCGGTCAACGCGATCATCGCCGGCTGCGGGGTCGCGCTGCTGATCACGCTGCCCGCGCTCTACGCGCCCGAGGGGACGACGACTCCCGTCGCGTTCCTCGCCGTGGTGTCCATCGCCGTGATCGGGCTCTACCTCGCGTTCCTCATCCCGATCTGGCTGCGCCTTCGCGCCGGGGACTCATTCCAGCCGGGGCCGTGGACCCTGGGCCGCAAGTACAAGGCGTTGTCCTGGATCGCCGTGATCGAGATCGCGATCATCTCCGTCTACTTCGTCCTGCCCATCGCCCCGGCGGGCGTGCCGGGCAACGCGGACTTCACCTGGACCTCGGTGAACTACGCCCCCATCGCGGTCGGCGCCGTGCTCGTCGGCATCGCCCTGTGGTGGCACCTGTCGGCCAAGCACTGGTTCACCGGTCCCCGCCGTACCGTGGACGACCTTGGCGACGACGTCGGTGACGACGTCGGCCGGCCCGAGCCCGTGACCTGATCTCCCGGTGTACGGCCCGCCCGCCCCGGCGGGCCGTACGCTCGTCTGATGATCGACGACACTCGGCGCAGGCGCCACCTGGCCGCGCTCGCCCGCACGGCCCTGACGGCCTATGACGTGCCGGTGGCCCGCCTGACCGCGATGGCGAAGGGCTTCAACACCACCTTCCGGGTGGACGGCGCGGACGGCCGGCGTTATGTGCTCCGCGTCCAGCGTCCGGACGGCCCGAGCCCGGAGATGGTCAGGTCGGAGGCTCTGTGGCTGAGGGCCCTGCGCCGCGACACCGCGCTGGCCGTCCCCGAACCGGTGCCCACCCGTACGGGTGACCTCCTGACCGTGGCCGAGCACGCGGAGGTGCCGGCGGCGCGCAGCTGCGTGCTGTACCACTGGGTGGACGGCCGGTTCCTGGACACCACGCTCACCACCGCGCACCTGCGCCGGGTGGGCGCCTTCACCGCGCACCTGCACCTGCACAGCGCGGAATGGACGGCGCCGCCCGGCTTCGCCCGGGGACGCGTCGACGCCGTCACCGAGTCTGGCCGTCGCACCGCGACCCCGCCGCAGGAGGAGGCCGAGCAGGCGGCACACCTGGTGGAGCGGGTGCATTCGGCGGCGGGCGCCGAGATCGTGCGGACGGTGACGGAGCGCGTCCGGCGCATCCGGGACACCCTGGGGCAGGGCCCGGACGCCTACGGGCTGATCCACGGCGACCTGCACCAGGAGAACTATCTCTTCCACCGCGGCGAGGTCCGCGCCATCGACTTCGACGACTGCGGGTACGGCCACTTCGTCTACGACCTGGCCGTGACCACGGGCGAACTCGCCCACCTGCCACACGCCGCGGATCTGCGTGCCGCCCTGCTCGCGGGATACCGCGCCGTACGGCCGCTGCCCCCGAGCCACGAGGACGCGATCGGGGACTTCACGGCGTTGCGGCGTCTCCAGCTCACGCTGTGGGTGCTGCAGGAACGGGCACAGCCGATGTTCCGCGACGACTGGCGGGACCGGGTGACCCGCGGCCTGGAGAGCGCGGCCCGGGCCCTGTGACCGCCGGCGTCAGGAGGCCTCGAACGCCTCCGCGACCACCGGGCGGGTCTCCTCCATGGAGGCCCGTCCGAGCTCGCGGGCGATCGAGGTCATGTCCACGTCGGGCATGCCGCACGGGATGGCGAGGTTCCACGGCGTGAGGTCGCCGTCCACGTTGAGCGCGAAACCGTGACTGGTGACCGACCGGCTCGACCGCATGCCGATCGAGACGATCTTCCGCCCGGTGTCCCGCGTCCACACTCCGGTCAGCAGCTCCGACCCGGGCGGGGTGTCGCGGCGCTCGGCCGGGACACCCATCCGGGCCAGCGCCTCGACCAGCCGCAGCTCCACCTCGCGGATGTAGTCGACCACACCCTCGCCGTCCCGCAGCTTCACGATGAGATAGCCCACCAGCTGCCCGGGGCCGTGATAGGTGAGCTGCCCGCCGCGGCCGGTCGGCACCACGGGGATGCCGGCCGACGGGTCGGGCAGGTGGGTCTCCAGCGTCCGCTTGCCGACCGTGAAGACCGGCGGGTGGCTGAGCAGCCACAACGTGTCGGGCCGCGCGTCGTCCTGCCGTTCCTCGACCAGCGCGGCCATCCGCTCCATGGCCTTTTCGTAGTCGACCAGCTCGTCCTGGATCAGCGTCAGGGGCCGTTGCCGCATCATCGCTCACCTCTTCCGATGTGAGCATAAACGCGCCCGCGCCGTGCGGCGCAGCCGCCTACCTGCGCCCGTACGAGTAGTCGTGGCCCGCCGACGTGGGGGCCGGGGCCTTGGGGAAGAGCACCCACATGATGATGTAGGCCACGAACTGCGGACCCGGCAAGATGCACGACAGCAGGAACAGCAGGCGTACGACCGTCGGCGACATGCCGTACCGGTCCGCGATCCCCCCACAGACGCCAGCGATGATCTTGTGCTGCCTCGATCGGTACATCGATCGGCTCCTTTCGTCATCCGGTTCAACGGACGGCCTCACAAGTCACGTTCCGCGAGGAACCCTGAGAAAACCCCGATCCCCCGACCCTGAGGTGACAGGGACCTATCCGCACTGCCAGGGCGCGCCCGGCACGACCAGCGGACCGCCCGTGACCGGGTCCGATACGACGACGGAGGTGAGCCCGAAGACCTCGTGGACCAGATCGGCGGTGATGACATCGCCCGGCGCACCCCGCGCGACGATCCGTCCCGCCTTCATGGCGATGAGGTGGTCGGCGTAGCGGGCGGCCTGGTTGAGGTCGTGCAGGACGGCGACGACCGTCCGGCCACGCTCCCGGTTGAGCCGCCGGACCAGGTCGAGCACCTCGACCTGATGCGCGATGTCGAGGTATGTCGTCGGCTCGTCCAGCAGCAGGAGGTCGGTGTCCTGGGCGAGGGCCATCGCGATCCAGGCCCGCTGCCGCTGGCCGCCGGACAGCTCGTCGACCGGCCGCTCCGCGAGATCGCCGGTCGCGGTGCGCTCCATGGCCTCGCCGACGGCCTTCTCGTCCGCCTCCGTCCACTGCTGCCACCATCTGTGGTGTGGCTGCCGCCCGCGCGTGACCAGTTCGGAGACCGTGATCCCCTCCGGCGGCACCGGGGTCTGCGGCAGCAGCCCGATCTTCTGCGCGACCCGCTTGGTGGGGATTCGGGACAGCTCGGTGCCGTCCAGCAGGACCGCGCCGCGTCGCGGCTTGAGCAGCCGGCCCAGCGCGCGCAGGAGGGTGGACTTGCCGCACGCGTTGGGCCCGATGATGACGGTGACCTGCCCGTCCGGGATCTCCAGGTCGAGGCCGTCGACGACCGTGCGGTCCTCGTAGGTGAGCACGAGCCCTTCGGCCCTCAGACGGTTGCCGGTCATGCGGCGCCTCCGGAACGGCTGCGAGTGCGGACGATCAGCCACATCAGATACGGTGCGCCCACCGCGGCGGTGAACACGCCGACCGGCAGCTCGATCGGGGAGAACAGCGTGCGGGCCAGCAGATCCGCGACGGCCATGATCAGGGCGCCGGTCAGGGCGGAGCCGGCCAGCGGGATCTGAGCGGTGCGGGTGAGGCGGCGGGCGATCTGCGGGGCGAGCAGCGCGACGAAGTCGACCGGGCCGACCGCGGCCGTCGCCACCGACGCCAGGGCGACGCCGAGGACGATCAGGCACAGACGGACCCGGCCGAGCCGTACGCCGAGAGCGGTCGCCGTGTCGTCGTCGAACGACACGGTGCGCTGCGCCCGGGCCGCCCAGAGCAGCGCCGGCATCAGCACGAGCCCAATCAAGGCGAGCGGCACGGCGTGCTCGTAGCCGCGGCCGTTGAGCGATCCGGTGAGCCAGACCTTGGCCTGCTGGGCCACCAGGTAGTCGCCCTTGGTCACGAACAGCTGCGTCAGGGAGCCGAGGGCGACCGAGATGCCGATGCCGATGAGCACGAAGCGGGCGGCGTGCAGGCCCTTGCGCCAGGCGAAGACGTAGACCAGCCCGGCGGCGGCCATGCCGCCGAGGATCGCGACGTACGGCAGGGTGGTGTGCGCGGTGAGGCCGAAGGTCATCGCGGCGACGGTCGCCGCGCCCGCGCCCTGTGTCACACCGATCACGTCCGGGCTGGCGAGCGGGTTGCGGGCCACGGTCTGGATGAAGCCTCCGGCGAGGCCGAAGGCGGCGCCGGTGAGAAGACCGACCACGAGGCGGGGCATCCGCAGGGTGCCGACCACGAACTCGTCGGGGCTCGGCCGCCCCGCGAGCACGCGCACGACCTCCGCAGGACTGACGAAGGACTCGCCGACGCACAGATAGACGACGGCGGTCACCGCGAGCGCCGCGCCGAGCACGGAGGCGACGAGGGTCGCCCTGCGGTGCAGCAGGAAACTGCCCCGCCCCGCGCGCAGGACGGAGAAGCCCGTGGGGCGCACGGGGCTTCTGGACACCGTCACGCCGCCACCACCGCCTTCCTCCGTACCAGCGCGATCAGGAACGGCACACCGAGCAGTGCGGTCATGACGGCCACCGGCACCTCCGAGGGCGGGAAGACGACGCGGCCGAGGACGTCCGCGACCAGGATCATCACGGGACCGAGCAGGGCCGCCGCGGGAAGCACCCAGCGATGGTCGGTGCCCACGAGCGCTCGCGCGATGTGCGGGACGGCCAGGCCGGTGAAGGCGATCGGACCGGCGGCGGCGACCGCGACGCCGGTGAGGACGGTCGCGCCAAGCCCTCCGAGGATCCGCAGCAGAGGGATGTTGTGGCCGAGCCCTCTGGCCACGTCCTCACCCAGCGCGAGCGCGTCGAGTCCCCGAGCCGTCGCGGCGACCAGCAGCAGTCCGGCGAGCAGGAACGGCCAGGTCTGACCGGCGATCTCGACGCTCCGGCCGCTGATCGAGCCGACATGCCAGAACCGGAACTCGTCCAGGGCCCGGGCGTCGGTCGTCACGATGCCGGAGACCACGGAGGCGAGCAGGGCGTTCATCGCGGTGCCGGCCAGAGCGAGCTTGACCGGGGTGGCGCCGCCGCGCCCGCCGGCGGCGATGATGTGGACCGCGACCGCCGCGATCCCGCCGCCCGCGAAGGCGAACCACACATAGCCGCTGAGCGAGTGCACTCCGAAGAACGCGATCGCGCACACCACGCCCACCGAGGCGCCCTGGCTGACGCCCAGGATGCCGGGCTCGGCGATGGGGTTACGGGTGACGCCCTGCATGACCGTACCGGCCACGGCGAGGGCGACGCCGACCATCACCCCGATGAGGGTGCGAGGCGCCCGCAACGACCGTACGACCTGGGCGTCGTCGCCCGCGCCGCCGTGCAGCAGGGCGTCCACCACCACGCTCGGCGCGATCTGGCGGCTGCCCAGCGCGAGGCTGAGCAGTACGGCGAGGACCAG